>CAZCJB010000006.1:0-31126 GCA_964498795.1 uncultured Rubrivivax sp.
GGCGCGGCCCAACACCACGCACTCCAAAAGCGAATTGCTGGCCAGCCGATTGGCCCCATGGAGTCCGGTGTGTGCTGTCTCCCCCACCGCATACAACCCGGGAAGGTCCGAGCGTCCTTGTAAATCGGTGACCACGCCACCGCAGCTGTAATGAGCCGCCGGCACGACCGGGATAGGTTGCGACGATATGTCAATCCCGAGGGCCAAACAACGTGCATAGATTGTCGGAAAGTGGTTCTCCAAGAAACTTCGACCCAGATGGGTGGCGTCCAGCCACACATGGTCGAGGCCGTGGCGCTTCATCTCAAAGTCGATGGCGCGTGCCACCACGTCGCGTGGGGCCAATTCGGCACGCGCATCATGCAGGGGCATGAAACGAGCGTGGTCACCTTCCACGCCCGGAAGCAATAACCGCGCGCCCTCACCCCTTAACGCTTCTGAAATCAGGAAGCTCCGATCTTGGGGGTGGTACAAGCATGTGGGGTGAAATTGAATGAACTCCATATTGGCCACGCGGCAACCCGCGCGCCAAGCCATGGCCACCCCATCGCCCGTGGAAGTGTCTGGGTTGGTCGTATAGCGATAGACCTTGCCAGCTCCACCGGTGGCCAAGATGACCGCATGGGCTTCCAGCGTCTCGACCCGTCGATGGTCCATGTCCAGGGCATAAACACCGTGACAACGAGGTGGATCGGATCGCTTGAGGTGCCGGGTGGTGATGAGGTCCAAAGCCATCCACCGCTCTCTGATCTCAATGTGAGGGTGGGCTCGAGCCTTTTCGATCAAGGCCTCGTGGATGGCTTTTCCGGTCGCATCTGCTGCGTGGGCAATGCGCCGCACGGCGTGCCCACCTTCTCGGGTCAAGTGCAATCCGAGCGGGCCATCAGGATCGGGTGAGAAGGGAACGCCTTGGGCCACCAGCCATTCGATCGATTTCGCACTCTCCTCGGCAATGAAGCGCGCGACGTGCTCGTCTACCAATCCGGCGCCTGCGTCCAGGGTGTCTTTGACGTGGGAGTCGACACTGTCGTCTTGACCCAGGACTCCGACGATCCCGCCCTGAGCCCACGCGGTGGCCCCCTCTTGCAACCCGCGCTTGGCCAGCACGGTGACGCGGCAATGGGGTGCCAAATTGAGGGCCACCGTCAGGCCGGCCAAGCCAGCACCGATGATGACCACCCGTCCGCGCGGGAGGGCTTTGTGGTCGAATTTCATCGACGCATTCTACGGGGGCGAGGGATGAGGCACCTGATGCATCGATCGAACTTCAATGCACCAAGCGCTCGAACCTGAATTCCCCTTGAACCACATCCACAGGGATCACATCCTTGGGCCCAAATTTTCCTTGCAAAATCATCTTGGCCACCGGGTTCTCGATGCGCTGCTGGATTGCACGCTTGAGTGGACGCGCCCCAAACACGGGATCAAACCCTACCTTGGCCAATTCGGCCAGAGCCGTAGGGGTAACCTCAAGCTGCATGTCCATCTTCTGAATTCGGCTGGCCAATGCTTGGAGTTGAATCCGCGCAATGTTCTCGATGTGAGAGGCGTCCAAGGCATGAAACACCACGGACTCGTCGATGCGATTGAGAAATTCAGGGCGGAAATGTTGTTTGACTTCGGCCCACACCGCGTCGCGGATTAGCGCGGGGTCTTGACCGGCCATTTGCATGATCAAGTGCGAGCCCAAGTTGCTGGTCATGACGATGACCGCGTTCTTGAAGTCCACGGTGCGCCCCTGTCCGTCTGTCAGTCTGCCGTCGTCCAAAACTTGCAGCAATACATTGAAGACATCAGGGTGCGCTTTTTCGACCTCGTCGAGAAGAATCACGCTGTAGGGTTTGCGCCGAACCGCCTCGGTCAGGGTGCCTCCCTCCTCGTAGCCGACGTAGCCTGGAGGCGCTCCGATCAACCGGCTCACCGAGTGTTTTTCCATGAACTCGCTCATGTCGATGCGCACCATCATGTCATCGCTGTCGAACAAGAAGGCCGCCAAGGCTTTGCACAGTTCAGTTTTACCGACTCCGGTGGGACCCAAGAACAAGAAGGATCCCAACGGTCGGTGAGGGTCCGACAGGCCCGCCCTCGACCGGCGAATGGCATCGGCCACGGCAACGATGGCAGTGTCTTGCCCCACTACACGCTCGTGCAGACGACTCTCCATTTGGAGCAACTTGTCGCGTTCTCCCTGCATCAGCTTTGACACTGGAATCCCTGTGGCACGGGAGACCACTTCAGCGATTTCTTCGGCACCCACCATGGTTCGCAGAAGTGTGGGCACACCCGTTCCCCCCTTTTGCTTGCCCATTTCCCGGGCCTGCGCTTCCTTGAGTTTCTTTTCAATCTCCGGCAAGCGCCCATACTGAAGTTCGGCCACTTTATTGAAGTCGCCTTTGCGCTTCAGTTCTTCGATTTGAAAGCGCAAGCGGTCGATTTCCTCTTTCAGTTGCGCAGAACCTTGCGCCAAGGCCTTTTCTGCCTTCCAAATCTCCTCCAAGTCAGCCGCCTCTCGGCCGAGCTTGTCAATTTCTTGCTCGATCAGTTGCAGTCGCCTCTGCGAGGCCTCGTCTTTCTCCTTGCGCACCGCTTCGCGCTCGATCTTGAGCTGGATCAATCGGCGATCGAGCTTGTCCATCGCTTCAGGCTTGGAATCAATTTCAATCTTGATCTTCGCTGCAGCCTCATCAATCAGGTCGATGGCTTTGTCGGGGAGGAAGCGATCGGTGATGTATCGGTGGCTCAATTCGGCCGCCGCCACAATGGCCGGGTCGGTGATTTCCACCCCATGGTGCACCTCATACTTTTCCTGCAATCCTCGCAAGATGGCAATCGTCGCTTCCACACTCGGCTCACCGACCAGCACTTTTTGGAAACGACGCTCCAGTGCCGCATCTTTTTCAACGTATTTTCGGTACTCATCCAAGGTGGTTGCACCTATGCAATGCAATTCACCGCGTGCCAATGCGGGCTTGAGCATGTTGCCTGCGTCGATGGCGCCTTCGGCCTTGCCAGCACCGACCATGGTGTGCAGCTCGTCGATGAACAAGATAATGCGGCCTTCGTCTTGCGACACTTCTTTGAGGACCGCCTTGAGCCGCTCCTCAAATTCACCACGGTACTTGGCCCCAGCGAGCAAACCGGCCATGTCCAACACCAAGACCCGCTTTTCACGCAAAGTGTCAGGCACTTCGCCATTGACGATACGTTGGGCCAGGCCTTCGACAATGGCCGTCTTGCCCACCCCGGGCTCTCCGATGAGCACGGGGTTGTTCTTGCTGCGACGCTGCAACACTTGAATGGCGCGGCGAATTTCGTCGTCTCGACCAATCACAGGATCGAGTTTGCCCTGCCTTGCCCGATCGGTGAGGTCGAGCGTGTACTTCTTGAGCGCCTCCCGTTGCCCCTCTGACTCCGCGGAATCCACTGTTTGTCCTCCCCGTATGGCATCGATGGCTGCTTCTAGGTTCTTGCGAATCAGACCATGCCCGCGGACCACGCCGCCCAGGTCCGTCTTGCTGTCGGCCAAGGCGAGCAGAAACATTTCACTGGCGATGAATTGATCCCCGCGTTTGAGAGCCTCCTTTTCGCAGGCCTGCAATAGCTGCACCAGGTCGCGACTGGCCTGGGTCTGCCCGCCGCCTTGCACGCTGGGCAAGCCCGCCATCAAGGACTCCATGGCGGTTTTCAGCGCAGAGCTGTTGGCTCCTGCTCGCTCCAGCAATGCCTTAGGGCCCTCTGGCAGTTCGAGCATGGCCAACAGCACATGGGAAGGTTCCACATAGGGGTTGTCTCGTGCCACCGCCAGCGAACTGGCTTCATTGAGGGCTTGCTGAAACGCAGTGGTCAGTTTGTCCAGGCGCATAGGTCTTGTCCTTGTGATCTTCAGGGTATTTGGGGCAGACCTGGGATCTTTTCAAGATGCCTGAATATCCCGCAAAAGTTGATCCCGCAACACGTCCTTTTGCACCTTGCCCAGGGCCGTTTTGGGCAGGCTTGAGCGTTGTACGATGCGTTTGGGATGTTTGAAGCGGGCCAGTCGATGCTGCAAGACAGCCATTAATACGCGCTCCTCGATCGTGCCGGAAGAGCGCGGTACCACCACCATCACCACCACCTCACCCCAATGCCGATCGGGCAGACCCACCACCGCGCATTCGCTGACCAGGGGATGACCCACAAAACAATTCTCGATCTCCGCCGGATAGATGTTTTCACCACCTGAGATGATCATGTCCTTGCTTCGCCCCACGACTTCAAACCAGCCATCGCTGTCTTGCCAAGCGAGATCCCCTGAATGGAACCACCCATGTTGGAAGGACGGGTGGTGCGGCTCGCGGTGATAGCCCCTCATGAGGTTCGGCGCGCGCAGCCAAATTTCTCCCACCTCGCCTCGCCCAACATCCTGTCCGTTCACCCCCACCAGCCGCACCTCGACATGCCGTGCCGGCTGCCCCACTTTGCCTCGAAGCGCGTGGGTGCGATCCAAAGGCACGATGATGGACACCGGCCCTGTTTCCGTGGACCCGTACACCTGTGACACCGAGACCCCTCGTTCAAAGAAGGCGTCGATCAATGGGCGAGGTACCACTGAAGAACCGCAATTGATGAACTTCAAGGAGGTGAGATCGGTGCGGTTCCACTGAGGATGATCCAGAATCGCTTGCATGGTGGCGGGCACCAGCAGGCTCGTGGTGGGCCGCCAATGCGCCACATCGTGCAGCCAGGCCTGCGCATCAAATCGATCATGCAAGCGCACGCACCCGCCTGCCGCCAGCGTGGGAAGCACTTGGATGCACAAGCCCCCCACGTGGAACATGGGCAACACGGCCAAGGTGCGGGTGTCGGCGTTCAGGTGCTGGGCCTCGATCGCGGCCAGGGTGTTGGCCGTCATGCTCTCTGCCGTGTGGATTGCACCTTTCGGTTGGCCCGTGGTGCCCGAGGTGTAAACGACCATGCAGTCTCCAGGCTCATGCCCAGGTGCGAGCGGTTGCGGAAGATTCACCGTCACTTTGACTTGATCGCAAAGCGATGCGAAAGCCTCGTCATGCAACAGGACTTGTAGACCTGCGTGCCGGGCAATGTCAGCCAGTTCTGCCGGCGACAAGCGCCAATTCATGGGCACAAATCGCGCCCCGAGGTGTTGACAGGCCGCTAGAAGCCCCAGTGCCTCCAGACGGTTCAGACCCAGCCATCCCACCGAGTGGCCAACTCCGATGCCCAGCGCGATCAGGCGATCCAGTTGCCGCCGAGCCTCGGCATCGACATCGGCTTGACGCAGATCGATCACGCGTCGATCACCTCGTCTCGTTCCCCCGGCTCATACAAGCATTCACGCCCAAGGCGATCCATACATATCTCGGCCGTCCATGGCAGCATCAGCGACCCGCACCGCGAGTCGCGGTAAATGCGCTCCAGGGGCAGGCTCTTGAGCATGGACTGTCCGCCACACGTTCGAATGGCCAGACGTGCAATATCGTTGGCGTTTTCCATGATCGTGTAGTGAGCGGCCAGGAGCCGCATGCGGGTGTCTCGATCGGGGTCCACGCGCGCATCTCTGGCGTTTTGCAAGAACAGTGCACGCGTTTGCTCCAGCGTGATGCGCATTTGTGCCACTGCCATCTGTTTGGTGGGATACATCCTGCGCTTGATGGGCGGTGTTCCTGGGACTTCGCCACGCAGGTAGCTGACGGTGAAATCGTAGGCGGCCTGAGCCAAGCCCATGTAAGTCGGCGACAAAGTGGCGAACATGTGCGGGAATCGACTGGCGGCTTGGTGATACAGCCCTTCGGGCATCAGGAGCGCCTCATTGGGAACAAAAACCTCTTTGAATTCCAGGTTGCGAGACACGGTCCCGCGCATCCCCAAGGGGTCCCAATCTCCATAGACGCGTACGCCCGGCGCATCGGCTGGTACGGCCAGATACAGGGCATCGCGCTGGGTCGCTCCAGGCACATCCAAGGTGCACAGCACGCCGTAGTAATCGGCTGCGCCTGACAGAGAGGCAAAAATCTTCTTGCCAGTGACCACATAACCGCCCTCCACGCGCGTGGCCAAGGTGCCAAAAGGCGCCTTTCCTGCAGCCGCTCCACCCCCTTCGGAAAATGGTTGCGCATAGATCTTGCCCTGTTTGACGATGCGTTCAAAGTGAAGGGCTCGATGGCGCTCATGCGCTTGCCGTTGGGTTGAAGTCATGTCCAAAGCATCCGCGATGAACCCAGCCCACAGGGTCGAGCACACGTGCATGTTCCAAGTCAAGGCCGTGGCGCCACAGTGTCGCCCAATCTCTGCGGCTACCATCACATATGTGGCGAAATCGGCCCCCAAGCCTCCGTATTCGCGGGGAACACCGATAGACAACAGACCCGCGTCGCGGAGATCGGCATAGTTTTCGAACGGGAATACGGCATCGCGGTCGATGGCCAAAGCTCTTGGGGCGAATTTTTCGCGGCCAAGTGTCGACGCGCGGTCGATCAGCTCGCGCTGCAACGGTGTGAGTGAGTCGGCCTGACCGGCAATGTGCAGAGGTGGGGGCATGAGGAGTCTCTCAGTGGGTCAAGGTCAAGGAGGCGCGTGCGTGCGCAAGAACTCGATCACCGCGTGATTGAAGGCCTCGGGCTGCTCGAGGTTGGCAATGTGTCCGGACTCATCCAAGCACAGATAGACGCCGCCAGGGATCCTTTGCGCCATCCTTCTCAGCACCTCAGGCGGGGACGTGGTGTCGAGCGCTCCGGCGAGACACAGCACAGGCACTTGGATGAGAGGCAATGCAGAACGGCCATCGAAACCCACCAGGGACGCGATGGCCTGCCGGTAGGTGGTCTCAGGCACAGCCGCCATCAATCGACTGGCTCGCGCCATGACGCTTGCCGAAGCTCCGGGAGCCACCAAGCCGGGTACCAGTTGCCGAGCCACCTGTGCCATTCCCAAACCGGCATCCAGCGGAGCCAAGCGGTCATTGACAAAAGCTTGTTGCCACGCGCCGTCGGGTTTGCCAAATGCGGGTGAAGTGCAGGCGAGCACCAGCCCACTGACACGTGACGGATGGCGGGCCACAGCCTCCTGCGCCACCATCCCCCCCATGCTGTGACCGATCCAAATTGCCTCGATGATGTCCAACGTGTCCAACAACTCGAGGACAGCCTCGGCCATGAAGGCCAGCGAGAGCGAACGCTTCCGGGGCGAATCCCCGTACCCCGGCAAATCGACCGCCAGCGCGGTATATCCCGCCTGAGCCAATGCCGCCGTGGTGTTCGAGCCCTCAGGGCCCCAAATGGTCCGCCCTCCCCCCACGCCATGAAGCAGCACCGCGGCACGGCGTCCGTCACCGAGTCGGGTCACCGCCAAAGGGCTCATCGCAGCGCTCCCACCTCCACCACGGGTATGCCGTCCAGGCAGACAGTGCACCCTCTCACCGGTAAATCAAAGTGGCCCGCCGTGTGCCGACCCGCCACCTCGTTGGCGCCGGTGGAATAGAGGAAATTTCCAGCAAAGGCGCGCAATTCAGTCCCGTTGAAATCGCTCTTGTCGTAAAACGTCATGGCGTCCCAGCGAGCACCCCGGTTTAAACCCCAACCGACATGCGACACCGCATAGGCCGACGGGTCATCCCAAGCCGCAAAGTAGCCGCGCATCATTTCTGCGTCGTACCCGGTCCCACTGACTTCCACGACATGGTCATCTTGAATCGTCAAGGTCACAGGATCGGCCACGTACCTTTTGAAGGTGAGATTGACGTCGCCTCGATCCAACACCAAAGTCCCCTCCACGCAGCCTTTTGCGGGAAACGCCAGTACCAACCCACCGGGCCAGTGAGACAGGCTTCCAGGACGTGAGGAGTATCCCCACACACCACCGATTCGGGCGCCGTGAAGGTCGATCTTCAGATCCGTGCCTGCTGCAGAGGTCACGGTCATCCGACGGGCCTGCTTCAGACGCCGCATGGCCTCGCGCGCTATCCCTTCATCCTGCGGTGCTGGCTCGCACCGCTCCAGAATCTCGGGGTGCTCATGACTGATGGCCAGGACACGGGCGCCACCCTGAAGGATTTGAGGCAACTCTGGCGCATGTTGGAGTCCTTCCACCGTGCAGTCGGCCACAAAGGTGCAGCCTGCCAACGCCTGCACCACAGGGCTCATTCCGTCCATGGCCTGGGATGCGCCAGTGGACCTCACGGGAACTTTGGTGCCTGGCAAACGGGAGGGCAAGGTGAGGTGAAATACTTTGGCCCCTAATGAAGATAGAGCCAGTTCGGCCAAGGTCGGCAAGTCCGCACGTGAGGCGGTCTCAGACAGCACCGCACAGACATCACCAGGTGAGACGCCGCACAGTCGGAACACACGCTCGAAGGACGCCAAATGAGAGGCCTGTATCGCACCTTGTCTCATGGCCATTCTCCCCTCATAGAATTTCTCCGAGAAGTCGGTAATGGCCCCCTTGAAACACCAGCGCCGCCAAACCTCGATCGTGAAAGTGTTTCACTTGCCCCAGCAGGACGCGATGGTCGCCCACGTCAAACGACTGATAACGTTCGCACTCCATGACCGCAGAGGCGCCGCCCAGTACAGGTGCCCCCCCCAAACCCTGCGTCCAATGTCCAGGACTGGCGTCAAATTTGTCGAAAGCTGTTGAGGCAAAGTGACGAGACACCTCCACCTGCTCCTCTGAAAGCACATTGACCGCAAAATGAGTCGCGTGTTCAAACGCTGCAAGGCTTGGACTTTGGCTGCGCAAGGACCACAAAATCAGCGGAGGGTCCAGCGACACCGAGGTGAAGGAGTTCACGGTCAAGCCCCGAGGCTGGCCATGCGCGTCGCAGCACGTGACCACGGTCACCCCTGTGGCAAACCGACCTAAGGCCGATCGCAAGGCCTTAGAGTCCAGGGCGGCGTGTGAATTCATGGAGATGGGTCTATGGCCGGTTGGTTCAATTGACCTTCGAGCCCCCAACGTTCTAGGGCACGGTCGTCACTCTCCCGGGCGTCCACCCATTGTCCACCGGTGGCCGTCAGCTCTTTCTTCCAAAACGGGGCTTGCGTCTTGAGGTAATCCATCAAAAACTCGCAGGCTGAGAACGCCTGACCGCGGTGCGCAGAGGCCACCGCCACCATGACGATGGAGTCCAAGAGCTTCAACGTGCCCACCCGATGAATGATGCTGACGCCGGTGATGTCAAACCGCTGGCGAGCGATCGCGATCATGTCCTGGATGGATGCTTCCGTCATGCCAGGATAGTGCTCCAACACCATCTCTTGCACACCTGAGGCGACACCTCCATGGTCTCTGACGGTACCGAGGAAGGCCACCACGGCGCCGATGTCGGGTCGGCCCTCACGCAAGCGCTGGACCTCGAGCCCCAGATCGAAGTCGGCCTCCTGAATGCGAACCTCGACGCGGCTCATCATCCACCCGTCACCGGAGGGAAAAACGCCAATTCCCCTTCAGCGTCAAGCTTGAAGGCCGGTTCACACATGTGTTGATTCCATGCACACCGGAGCACTCGGTCATGAGCCAAACTTTGGGCATATGCGCCTCCGCGAGCCACCAAGCGCATGCGCACATCACCCACAGAAATGCCAGGCTCGCATTCGAAGTCTTCCCCAGAACCGAGAGCCTCTTTCAATGCCGCAAAAAAGCGCAGTCGAATCTTCATCGCCCCACCAAGTCAGCCATGGGAATGAAGTCTATCCAATCGCCATGGCGGATGACTTGCCCCGCAGCGATATCGACCAGTCCCTCCGCCCACTCCACGGAAGTGAGAACTCCTGAGCTTTGGTTGGCAAACAATTCGAGTCCATGCGCGGCATTGCGTCGAACCCGGAGAAACTCTCGGCGGCGATCAGGATTGGGCCACTCGAAATCCGCTCGCATTCGATAGGGAGTGGGCAGCCCCGCCTCCATGCCTTGCATCGCTCGCAGGGCGGGACCTGCAAACAGCAAAAAGGTGACGTAACTCGACACAGGGTTGCCGGGCATCCCAATGTAAAGTGCCTCATCACCCGATGCCCGTCGCACCGCCCCCAGGGCCAACGGCTTGCCGGGTTTGATCGCCACCTGCCACAGATCGATCCGCCCTTCGTGCTGCAATGCAGGCCTCAAGTGGTCTTCTTCACCCACCGACACGCCTCCCGAAGTGAGGATCAGGTCATGCTGTTGCGCGGCCTCACGTAACGCAACTCGGGTGGGGTCCAAGCGATCGGGCACGATACCCCAGTCGGTTACCTCGCAGCCCGCTGCCATCAGCAAACCTTTGAGCATGAAACGATTGGAGTTGTAGATGGCTCCCGGGCGCAGAGGCTCGCCTGGCATGACCAACTCGTCGCCCGTCGAAAACAGCGCCACACGAGGGCGTCGCAGTACCCGCAGACTTGCACACCCCACCGAGGCTGCCAAACCCAAACCGGCGGGTGTCAGGCGAGTGCCTGCATGAAGTACCACCTCACCCTGTCGGATGTCTTCTCCGCGGCGGCGTATCCATTGTCCGATCGAGGGGGCCTTGATGAACTGCACGCGTCCGTCCTCCAGAACTTGCGCGTCTTCTTGCATCATCACGGCATCGGCGCCTTCAGGAACGGGGGCACCCGTAAAAATTCGAGCGACTGTGCCACCTGCCAACGACATGCCGAACTGCCCCGCTGCGATCCGCTGCGAGACGTCCATGGCTTGATCAGGTTGGATGTCCGCACATCGAACGGCATATCCGTCCATAGATGTGTTGTCGGCGGGCGGCACATCCAGACCTGATCTCACGTCTTGTGCCAGCACACGACCCAACGCGTCAAACGTAGCAATCTCCTCTGTCTCCCTGATCGCCAGCGCCTGCGCACTGCGAGTCACACGCTGCAGCGCTTCTTCCAATGCCATCAATGGAGACGCGCCAGGCTTCACGGCTGCAACTCCTGCACGTGCCGCTGGATATAGGCCTTCACCTGCGCAGCATCAGGTGCCATGACCTCGAAGCGCTTGGGCAGCTCTTCAATGCGACGTAAATGGTCAGGTCGGGGTGGATCCACACCCAAGGCCTCTTGCAAGGTCTGAGAGAACTTGATGGGCAATGCGGTTTCCAAAACCACCATCGCGGTACCAGGTTCTTGATATTCCAGAGCCACCTTGACCCCATCGGCCGTGTGCGGATCGATCATGGTGTGACATTGCGCCCACACGTCTCGGATGGTTTGGATGCGATGCGCATGGGTGCTCTTGCCAGAGACGAAGCCAAACGAAACGACGCGTGCAAACTCGTCTGCACGCAGTCTGAATCCACCTTCGATCGCCAGCGCCGCTCCAAAAAGCTTGGCAGTCCTGGAGGCATCACGTCCCAGTAAATCAAAAACAAAGCGCTCGAAATTGCTGGCCTTGCTGATATCCATGGAGGGACTGGAAGTTTCCAAGGTTTGAGCCGAGGTTCGCGCGCGATAGGCGCCGGTTTTGAAAAACTCGTCCAGCACATCATTCTCGTTGGTGGCGACCACCAAACGAGCAATGGGCAAACCCATCATGCGAGCCACGTGCCCTGCGCACACATTTCCAAAGTTGCCGGAAGGCACCGCGAAGCTCACCCGCTGGTCTGAGCTCGTGGTGGCTTGGAAGTAACCCGCGAAGTAGTACACCACCTGGGCCAACAGCCGCGCCCAGTTGATCGAGTTCACCGTGCCGATACGGTAGTTGTGCTTGAAATTGAGATCCGCGCTGACCTGCTTCACGATGTCTTGACAGTCGTCGAAAACACCTTCGATGCAAAGGTTGTGAATGTTCTCGTCCTGCAGGCTGAACATTTGGGCTTGCTGAAATGGGCTCATGCGCTGATGCGGCGAGAGCATGAACACGCGCACGCCGTGTTTGCCGCGCATGGCGTACTGCGCAGCACTTCCGGTGTCACCCGATGTCGCCCCCAGGATATTCAGTGTTTGTCCTCGGCGCGCCAATTCGAATTCAAACAAGTTCCCCAGCAACTGCAGGGCCATGTCCTTGAAGGCCAAGGTGGGGCCATTGGACAAGGCCAGCAGATAAAAACCCTCCTGCAAGGGCTTGAGCGGCGTGATCTGCGAAGACCCAAAGACCTCTGGCGTGTAGGTTTTTTCAATGATCTGTCGCAGACTCTTTGGGTCTATGTCGTCGATGTAAAGCGACAAGATCTCAAACGCCAGGTCTGGGTAACTCAGCGAGCGCCACCGCTCCAGTGTGCTGACATCGATGCGTGGATAACTGGACGGCAGGTACAAACCCCCATCGGGCGCCAAGCCTTCCAACAAGATGTCGCTGAAACGCTTGGGCGTTGGGTCGCCTCGTGTACTGATGTATTTCATCGTCAAGCTGGGCCAGATCAGGCCAATTCTTCCTTGCGCAAGCTCACGATAGGGGCCAATACGGTGGTCAGCGCCTGCATCTTGGCGATTGCGCTGCGCATCGTTCCTTCTTGGGTTTCATGGGTGAGGATGATCACTTCGGTTTGTTGCTCCCCCTCATCGCTTTCTCGCTGTAACAAGGCATCGATGGAGATGTGGGCATCCGCCAAGATGGCGGTCACCCGGGCCATGACACCGGGTTCATCCGCCACGGTGAGCCTGAGGTAGAAAGCCGTCTGGACCTCAGAAATGGGCAGGATGGGGGTGGATGCGAGCTGGCTGGGCTGAAAGGCCAGATGAGGCACTCGATGCAGCGGGTCGGCGGTGTGCAGGCGTGTGATATCCACGAGGTCCGCCACCACGGCGCTGGCCGTGGGTTCAGCACCCGCACCTTTGCCGTAGTACAGAGTGGTACCCACCGCGTCGCCTTGGACCACGACCGCATTCATGGCCCCCTCCACATTGGCGATCAGGCGCTTGGCTGGCACCAAGGTGGGGTGAACGCGCAATTCGATGCCGTTGGCACGGCGGCGAGTCATGCCCAACAGCTTGATGCGGTAGCCCAACTGCTCGGCAAAGCGAATGTCTGCGGCTTGAAGTCGCGTGATACCCTCCACATGCACCTTGTCAAATTGCACAGGAATCCCAAAGGCGATCGCACTCATGATCGTCGCCTTGTGCGCCGCGTCGACACCCTCAATGTCAAATGTGGGATCAGCCTCCGCATAACCCAGTCGTTGAGCCTCTTTGAGCGCCACCTCGAAATCCAGCCCTTTGCTGCGCATCTCCGACAAGATGAAGTTGGTGGTGCCGTTGATGATCCCGGCTATCCATTCAATGCGATTGGCAGTCAAACCCTCTCGCAAGGCCTTGATGATCGGAATCCCCCCGGCCACGGCGGCCTCAAAGGCCACGACCACACCGTGACGGCTTGCCGCTTCAAAGATCTCACTGCCGTGGACCGCCAAGAGCGCCTTGTTAGCCGTCACCACATGCTTTCCTGCGGCAATGGCCTCCATGACCAGCGCCTTGGCGACCCCATAGCCTCCGATGAGCTCCACGACGATATCAATGTCAGGACGGGCAATGACTTGCCTTGCGTCGGCAACCACCTCGACGTCGGGCCCCACGAGTTCTCGGGCTTTTTCCACCTGCAAATCAGCCACCATGGAAATTTCAATACCGCGACCCGCTCGGCGACGAATCTCCTCTTGATTGCGTTGAAGGACCTGAAAGGTACCGCCTCCGACGGTCCCAATGCCCAGCAGCCCTACCTTGATCGGTTTCATTTGAAATGTCTTTTTCTGTAGTGAGAAAGAAAGCGCTCGATGCGCCCGATCGCCTCGGTCAGGTCATCCACGTTGGGCAGGAACACCAAACGGAAGTGATCAGGGTTGGGCCAATTGAACCCGGTCCCCTGGACGATCAACACCTTTTCTTCAGCCAGCAGCTCGTAAGCGAATTGTTGATCGTCCGCAATGGGATACATCCTGGGGTCCAACTTCGGAAACATGTACAGAGCAGCCTTGGGCTTGACCACCTCCACGCCAGGAATCTGTGTCAACAGCTCCCAGGCCACGTCCCGCTGCTTGCGCAACCGTCCGCCCGGTGCCACCAGGTCTTTGATGCTCTGATACCCACCCAATGCCGTCTGGACGGCCAGCTGCCCCGGGGTATTGGCGCAAAGGCGCATGGAGGCCAGCATGTTCAGGCCTTCGATGTAGTCCCTGGCGTGTCGCTTTTCGCCCGAGACCACCATCCAGCCGGCCCGATATCCGCAAGACCGGTAGTTTTTGGACAGGCCATTGAAAGTCACGCACAACACATCCTCGGCCAGCGATGCGATGCTAATGTGCTCGGCATCGTCATAAAGCGTCTTGTCGTAAATCTCGTCGGCGAACACGATCAATCCGTGCTCTCGCGCCACTTGAACCAAATCGATCAGCACTTCTCGGGGATACAAAGCACCGGTGGGATTGTTCGGATTGATCACCACGATCGCCTTGGTTCTCGGTGTGATTTTCCGGCGCAGGTCCTGCATGTCGGGCATCCACCCCGCACCCTCATCACAGCGGTAATGCACCGGTGTCCCGCTGGACAGCGACACCACCGCCGTGTACAGCGGGTAGTCTGGCGAGGGAATCAGCACTTCGTCGCCCGCATCGAGAAGCGCGTTCATGCTCATGGCGATGAGCTCTGAGGCGCCATTGCCCAGGTACACATCGTCCACCGTGACTCCCGCCACCTGCTTTTCCTGCGTGTAGTGCACCACGGCCTTGCGAGGCGCAAAAAGTCCCTTGCTGTCGGTGTAGCCAGCGGCATCGGGCAGACTGCGGATCATGTCTTGGACAATTTCATCCGGTGGCATCAGGCCGAACGCCGCAATATTGCCGATGTTCAATTTGATGATCCGGTGACCTTCCTCCTCCATCTCCCGGGCCTTGTCCAGCACAGGGCCCCGGATGTCATACCCGACATTGGCCAGCTTGGACGACTTCGCGATGCTTCGACTCGAGTTCAACACCCGCTCCTGCGATGAGGTTGAGACAATGACATTTCCAGGCAGAATTTGACCACATGAAGTTCCAACCCGAGCTAGCCGACGGCTTCAATCTGATCACAAGGTATGAATCTGGGACATTGTGGGTCCTCGACCAGCCACACAGCACCCATACGCTGGTGCCATGGAGGGGTCTCGCGCAAGTGTGGAATGACGCCCCAGACAAGGCCTTGAGTCGCTCGCATTTCGAACAAATCTTGCGCCTGAACCCGGAATTGGTGATTTTCGGCAGCGGAAACCGCTTGAAATTTCCGCCAGCGACGGTCCTGCAGCCGCTGATCATCGCGGGAGTGGGCGTGGAGACCATGGACACGGCCGCAGCCTGCCGCACCTTCAATGTGCTGGCCAGCGAAGGCCGACGGGTGGTGGCTGCGCTGCTGGTTGCCTCCTGATCCCTACTTCTGCCAGCCCGCCGACGAGCCCTCCGCAGACCGTTTATAATCGTTGAGTTTTGCTGCCAGCGAACCTCTCCATGAAGCTGGCGGCGTCAGCTTCGAGCCCAATCTCATGACCCCAGCTGTCAACAAAGCCCTCCCTGAATTCGAAGCGATCGCGACCAGCGGCGTCAAGTTCACGCCTCAGACCCACATGGGCAAGAGCGTCGTGTTGTACTTTTACCCCAAGGATGCCACTCCGGGATGCACCACTGAAGCCATGCAGTTTCGTGACCGCCATAAAGATTTTGTCAAGGCGGGCGCGGTGGTTTTTGGGGTCTCTCGAGACAATTTGACCTCGCACGAGAAGTTCAAGCAAAACCTTGAACTGCCTTTCGAGTTGATCGCTGACACTGAAGAAAAGCTCTGCCACATGTTCGGTGTGGTCAAGAACAAGATCATGTATGGCAAAAAGGTCAAGGGGATCGAGCGGAGCACCTTTTTGGTCGACGCTCAAGGTGTTCTTCGCCTCGAGTGGCGCGGGATCAAAGTCGCTGGACACGTCGAAGAAGTTCTCAAAGCGGTCAAAGCCCTCAAAAAGGGCTGATGGGGCTGCCCCATTGAGCATGCCCTTCCGTCCTTGATTGCATTTCGGTAGCCTTCGCGAATGCCATTGCCCCCTCCTCCCAGCAGGAAGGCGTCACTGCTGGACGCATCCAAACCAAGTTTGAGAGCTCCGAAGGGTGCCCCCATTGACGTGCGGACCGAAGAGTTACCCCCTCCTTCGGTGAGCCGCGCAGCGTCGACTGAGGGGGCCCCGTCGCTGCCGCAACGCAAGTCCTCAGCCTCAGTGACCACCACTCCGAGTTCTCCACGAGTTCGCAAGCCCACCAAGCCCGCCGGCCCTTCCAAGCTGTTTGTGTTGGACACCAATGTGTTGCTGCACGACCCGATGAGCCTGTTCCGGTTTGCAGAGCACGACCTCTTCCTTCCCATGATCACGCTGGAGGAATTGGACGGCCACAAAAAAGGCATGAGTGAGGTCGCCAGAAACGCTCGTCAGGTCAGCCGGGATCTAGATGCTCTGGCTTCGGGAACCTCCTTAGATCCCACCATCGGGATCCCACTGTCCAAGAGTGGGCATCGGGATGCCACGGGCAAACTGTTCTTCCAGACGACTCATTTCGACATCCGGTTGCCAGCAGGACTCCCTCAGGGTAAGGCAGACAACCAAATCTTGGGGGTTGTTCAGTTTCTACGCGAACAGCACCCTGACCGCGAGGTGGTCCTGGTGTCCAAGGACATCAATATGCGTGTCAAGGCACGCGCCCTGGGGCTTCCGGCCGAGGATTACTTCAACGACAAGGCGCTCGAAGACGGCGATCTGCTCTACACCGGGGTGTTGAGCCTGCCTGCAGACTTTTGGGCACGGCACGGCAAAAAGGTGGAGAGTTGGACGCAAGGAGGGTATACCTTCTATCGCATCCACGGACCCTTGGTCCCTTCTTTGCTGGTCAATCAATTTGTTTACCTGGAAGCTCCTGGGGAGTCACCCCTTTACGCACGGGTGGCTGAAATCACAGGCAAAACGGCAGTTTTGCGCACATTGCGTGATTACACTCACGCCAAGAATTCGGTTTGGGGTGTGACGGCTCGAAATCGGGAACAGAACTTTGCACTCAATCTCCTGATGGATCCTGAGTGTGATTTCATCACCCTAAGTGGTACCGCTGGCACAGGCAAGACTCTCATGACGCTGGCCGCCGCTCTGAGTCAGGTGCTGGACGATCGACGGTACGCCGAAATCATTGTGACCCGGGTCACCGTACCTCTGGGAGAAGACATTGGTTTCCTGCCCGGCACGGAAGAAGAGAAGATGGGCCCGTGGATGGGAGCTCTCGATGACAACCTCGAAGTGCTGGCCAAGGGAGACCAGTCTGCAGGTGAATGGGGGCGTGCCGCCACCAATGAGTTGGTTCGCAGCAAGATCAAGATCAAAAGTTTGAACTTCATGCGAGGCCGAACTTTCTTGAACAAGTTCGTGATCATCGACGAAGCTCAGAATCTGACGCCCAAGCAGATGAAGTCGCTGATCACGCGGGCGGGCCCGGGCACCAAGATTGTCTGCCTTGGAAACCTTGCTCAAATTGATACCCCCTACCTCACCGAGGGGTCGTCGGGCTTGACTTACGCCGTCGATCGCTTCAAGGGTTGGCCCCACGGAGGTCACCTCACGCTCGCACGAGGTGAACGCTCTCGTTTGGCCGATTACGCCTCCGACGTGCTCTAGCTCAGGGGCTCCGCGCTCAAGGCGACACCAGGACCTTGATGCTCTGCAGAGCCGTCGGATCTTCGATGGTGGTGAGATCTCCCGGATCACGGCCCTCACACACGGCCTGAATCGCTCGCCGAAGGAGTTTGCCCGACCGAGTCTTTGGCAGCACGCTGACAAACCGAACCCGTGCTGGCCTCGCCACAGCTCCCAGTTGGGCATCCACCACCTTCATGATCTCGCCCTCGAGCTTCAGCGCCGCTTCGGGGGTGCTGACCAAATTCGCATCTTTGAGAACGGCAAAGGCCATGGCCACCTGACCCTTGAGCGAATCAGCCACGCCCACCACGGCCACTTCGGCCACTTGCGGGTGGCTCGAAATACTCTCTTCGATCTCGCGGGTGCCCAGGCGGTGCCCGGCGACATTGATCACATCATCGGTACGACCCAAGATGTAGAAATAACCGTCCTCGTCACGGATCGCCCAATCAAAGGTGCTGTAGATTTGCCGGCCCGGTACGCTGCTCCAATAGGTTTTGACGAAACGGTCGTCGTCACCCCAGATGGTTTGCAGGCAACCCGGAGGCAAGGGGCCCTCCACCGCCAACACACCCTTTTGATGGGCGCCAGTCACCTCCGCTCCCGTGGTGTCGTCCAACAATTTCACGTGGAAGCCGTAAACGCCACGGCCTGGGGACCCAAATTTGCTCTTGGCCGCTTCCACCCCGTTGCACAACGCCAAAAGGGGCCAACCCGTCTCAGTCTGCCAGTAATTGTCGATGATGGGCTTGCCCAGCGACTCGGCGATCCATTTGGCCGTTGGTTCATCTAGGGGCTCTCCAGCCAAGAACAGGGCCCGCAATGAGCTCAAATCATGACGTCTCAGTGCTTCGGGGTCTTGCTTCTTGAGTACGCGAACCGCCGTCGGCGCGCTGAACATCGAGGTCACTCGATACTTCTCCACCAGGCTCCACCAGATAGCTGCATCAGGACGGGTTGGGAGGCCCTCATACAAGATGGTGGCCATGCCGGCAATCAATGGCCCGTAGACGATGTAGCTATGCCCCACCACCCAGCCGATATCGCTTGTGGAAAAGTAGGTCTCGCCCGCATGGCCCATGAAAATGTGCTTCATGCTTGCCGCCAAGGCCACGGCATAGCCTCCCGTGTCGCGCTGCACTCCCTTGGGCTTGCCCGTGGTACCGCTGGTGTACAGCGTGTAACTAGGATGTGTGGATTCCACCCACACACAGGGTACTCGGTCGTTCAAATGGGCTTGTCTCAATGTCGCGTAATCGACGTCGCGTCCTTGCACCATGGGCATGTCACTGAGGCCACGGTTGACCATCAGGACATGGGCGGGCTTGTGAGTGGCTAGGCGCAAGGCCTCATCCAGCAACCCTTTGTAGGGTACGACCTTGCCACTTCGGCTACCGGCATCGGCACTCACCACCACGGTTGGCTGGGCATCGTCAATCCGGCTGGCCAGGCTCACACTGGCAAATCCCCCAAACACCACGGAGTGCAGCGCCCCAATGCGGGTGCAGGCCAACATGGCAAATACCGCCTCAGGGATCATGGGCATGTAGATGAGCACACGGTCGCCTTGCTTCACACCGAGAGCGCGCAGGCATGCGGCCATCCGCTCGACTTCGGACTGCAACTCACCGAAGGAGTAGATGCGTTCTTGATTCACCTCCGTGGACACGAAGATCAGGGCATTGCGATCGGGATGCACGGCAGCGTGCCGATCGACCGCGTTGTGGCACAGATTGGTCTTGCCTCCCACAAACCAGCGCGCAAAGGGTGGGCGAGAATGGTCACAGACCTGAGTAAAAGCCGTTTGCCAGTCAATCAACCGAGCTTGCTCGGTCCAAAATTCATCGCGATTTTCGATGGAACGGCGGTAAAAATCGGCATAAACGCCCACGACGGTCTCCTGCTTGAGTACTTATCTGCAAACGAGAGACTATGGAATTTGGGCCTGACGAACCCCTGACGCAACTGTGGCGGATTGACACTTGGCGCGGTCGCGCCTATCCTGCGCGGCGCCATGTGGACCCGGTTGCCACCTCTCCCTCACGCGTCTGTGCGCGCCTCGCGAATGTGCGCGTCCGCGCTGTTTGCGTCATTCGCGCTCGTGGCATTAGCAGCGCCAGATGAAAGGCCAACGTCAGATGCCATCTTGCAGCTGTTGCAAGACAAAGGTCTGGTGGTGTCTGAGCCGGTCACCGAAGACCCCAAGTGGGTTCGACAGGTGCGACATTCTGCATCGGAGATGGTGCTGTCCTCGATGGCTTTTCTGGGGGTCCCCTACCGCCGAGGCGGTAGCGCAGTCGACGAAGGTTTTGACTGCAGTGGATTTACGCGGCATGTATTCGAGCGCAGCATCGGCCTAGTGTTGCCGCGGCGTGTGGACGACCAGGCCAGTGCGGTCGGGCTGTTCAAAGTCGGGCGCGAAGAACTCAAACCGGGCGATTTGGTGTTCTTCAACACACTGCGACGTACCTTTTCACATGTGGGCATTTACCTGGGTGACGGGAAATTCATTCATGCGCCGCGCGCCGGAAAATCGGTGCGCATTGAGGACATGAGAAGCGCCTATTGGGCTCGTCGATTTACGGGCGCGCGACGCGCCAAAGGCGGCGCCGAAATCCCTATTGACCTCACATCCATTGATCGACGATAGACACGGCACAATCCCCCCATGGGTGAAAACGTCATTCCTCTGGCTGATTTGAGACATGCTGCCCTGGCCCCTAAGGTGCCAGAGGTGCTGAGCCCGCCCACCGGGCAACTTCTCGACCGGCGTGGGCGACCCCTGCAAGACCTGCGAATTTCTGTCACAGACCGCTGCAATTTTCGGTGCAGCTATTGCATGCCCAAGGAAGTGTTCGACAAGCATCACGAATTTCTGCCACAAAGTTCGTTGCTGACTTTTGAGGAGATCGCACGGATCGCTGCCTTGTTCGCGGCGCATGGTGTGCGCAAATTGCGTTTGACGGGCGGGGAGCCTTTGTTGCGCAAGCATGTGGAAGAGCTGGTGCGGCAACTGGCAGCCTTGCGTACGCACGATGGCCAGCCCATGGATCTGACTCTCACCACCAATGGGTCGCTATTGGAGCGCAAGGCGAACGCCCTGGCTGAAGCCGGACTGAGACGCATCACCATCAGCCTCGATGCGCTGGACGACGCCGTATTTCGACGCATGAATGATGTTGATTTTCCTGTCGACGCAGTGCTTCGCGGCATCGACGCGGCCTTGGCCGCGGGCTTGGCGCCTATCAAGGTCAATATGGTCGTCAAGCGGGGCGTGAACGATCAAGAGGTTGTCCCGATGGCGCATTACTTCCGCGAGCGCTATGGTCCTCGCGTGAGCCTGCGATTCATCGAGTTCATGGATGTGGGCACCACCAACGGTTGGCGGATGGAGGAAGTCGTCCCCACACCAGAACTGCAGGCTCGGTTATCCGAGGTCTTCCCCCTGGCACCGCTTCCTGCCAAGGACCCCGGCGAAACGGCGCAGCGTTGGGTCTATCAGGATGGTCAAGGTGAGGTGGGCTTCATCTCGAGCGTGAGCCACCCGTTTTGTGGCCATTGCAACCGCGCCCGGCTTTCTACCGAGGGGAAACTGTTTTTGTGTCTCTTCGCCTCCGAGGGCCATGACTTGCGCGCCCTGCTTCGAGGAGGCTACAACGACAGCGAAATCTCCGGTGCATTGGCGGAGGTGTGGGCCGCACGTCAAGACCGGTATTCCGAGTTGCGTCACCAACACATGGCCCCCTCAACGCAGGGTGCGCGTCGCATCGAGATGCATTACATCGGCGGCTGAGACTGCAAGACTTTCTCCACGCCTTGATTGGCCAATGCATCCGCGCGTTCGTTGCCCGGATCTCCGGAGTGACCTTTTACCCAACGCCAATCGACCTGGTGTCTCGCCACTGCGGCTTCGAGCGCTTGCCACAGGTCAACATTCTTCACGGGTTTGTGATCAGCGGTTTTCCAACCTCGGCGCTTCCACTGATGGATCCAGGTAGTGATCCCCTGCCGGACATACTCACTGTCGACATGAATGATCACCAAGCTGGGCTTTTTCAAGGCGGTCAACGCCTGGATGACCGCCGTCAGTTCCATGCGATTGTTCGTCGTGAGCGCCTCTCCGCCTGACAACTCCTTTTCATGCGAACCGCTTCGCAACCAAGCCCCCCATCCTCCAGGGCCAGGGTTCCCTTTGCAGGCGCCATCGGCGTAGATCTCCACCTGGTTCATCATCGGACCGATCCCGCTTTTGAGTCGCCCCACCGAGGCGAAGGGGCGTGCCCTTGGATGGACGTCGCCACCGTGGCCCTGGATCCTCGTTGACTGGATTGGCGGCGAGCCAATCCGACCAGCCTCATGCCGCGAATTCGTTTCACGGCGGTGATGAAGTACACCCCACCTAACACAGGCCACCATCGTTCCCCGATGGTGTCAAGCCACCGCATACGCTCCAACCACTGGGGGCTCGAAAATGCCGGCCGCCAACATCCAAACCGGGCGTCCTCGACTTCAAAACTGAGCAGGCGCAACCAATCCCTGACGCGCCGATACGCCAGAGGGCCTGGCACTGGGAGGCGACCGCCCCATCCCCAGAGACTGTGAGGGTTGAAACCCAAGATCATCAAGCGTCCCTCAGGGACCAACACGCGCTCGGCCTCGGACAGCGTCAGGTGTGGATCGTGGGTCAATTCCAAGGCGTGAGGCAGGGCAATGAGATCCAAACTTTGCGATGGAAAAGGCAATGCGTCGAAGTCGCATTGAAGCACGGAATAGGGCGCGTGAAATGTCTCCAGGCCTGGATCCATCGACCTCACCGCCATCCACCGGTGGGGCATTCGGTTTTCCCGGAGACCGTTCAACTGAGGCAATCCGAGCTGCAAGGCATGATAGCCAAAGGTGTCAACCACCGCTTCGTCCAGGCAAGCCTGCTCCCAATCCAAGACATAGCTTCCTATGGGCGTTTGGAGCCATCGGCTCATCTCTATAATCCGAGGGTCTTCGGTCATGAATCTCGTCGCGCTTCCTGCTTTCAACGACAACTACATTTGGATGCTGCACGATGGCCGACAAGCCGTGGTGGTCGATCCAGGTGAAGCCGCGCCCGTCTTTTCGGCCTTGGATCAACACGGGCTTGAGTTGACAGGCATTCTAGTGACACACCATCATCCCGATCACACGGGAGGCGTGAATGCCCTCCGAGATCGTCTGCAAGGCTGCGTCAGGGGACCGATCGATGCGCGTATCCCGCAGCCTGTGGAGGGCGTTCGCGATGGAGATTCGTTTTCGCTGCTGGGCGTGGACTGGGACGTGCTCCATGTCCCCGGACACACGTCAGACCACGTGGCCTATGTCGGGCGCGCCCCCGGGCTGGCTGGTGGCGATTCGTCTGAGGCCGCTCCCATTCTATTTTGCGGAGACACTCTGTTTTCCGCCGGATGCGGGCGATTGTTTGAAGGCACTCCCGATCAAATGTGGGCCTCTTTGAGCCGCCTGAGTCGGCTCCCCGGGCCTGCCTGGGTGTGTTGTGCTCATGAATACACCGTCTCAAACTTGAAATTTGCGACCGCCGTGGAGCCTCACAATCCTGACATTGCGCAGCATCTGCGAGTCTGCCGCCAGCTGCGAGACGACAATGTACCCACCCTGCCCTCAACGATCGACCGGGAGCGTCGGATCAACCCATTCTTGCGATGCGACGTGGAGACAGTCGTTCAGGCCGCCAAGTTGCAAGGCGCCGTGGAGTCGCGGCCTGCTGACGTGCTGGCTGCCCTGAGAGCGTGGAAGAATCGGTTTCAATGACTTTCACCTCATCAAGGGCCCAGAGCTTCGACATCGCTGGCTTGCACCGCGGCTCATGGCCTCGGGTGCTGACCTTGCGCCTGTGTCTGTGGCTGTTCGGCCTGATGTGCACCGCCTGTGCAAAGTTGCCCTTGCAACCTGATGCGGGGCCAGATGCAGATCTCGCTGCTGCCAAGCCGGTCGTGGTGGAGACTGCGGCGCAGGCGAATGAGCTGGCGACCGCCATCCCTCACGCGGGCCCACCAGCGTCAGCCGAAGCCGCAGTTCCTGCGATGTCTCAGCCTGATGCTGCAGATCCTCCGTCCGCAACCGGTTTTGCGAGATTGAGGGAGCTGGACGGCGACGCCTCTGCACGCCGCGACTTGTGGGAACGGCTCAAATCACGCTTTGCCATGCCGGATCTCGACAATGAGTGGGTTCGTAAGTGGGAGAACTGGTACAGCGCAAGACCTGACTACGTGGAGCGCATGACCCAGCGAGGGAGCCGATATCTCTTCCACATAGTCGAAGAAGTGGAGTCCCGTGGGCTGCCCAGCGAATTGGCTCTCTTGCCTTTTGTGGAGAGTGCTTTCAATCCACAAGCTCTGTCTGTGGCACGAGCGTCAGGTATGTGGCAATTCATGCCCGCCACGGGCAAAGATTTCGAGTTGAAGCAAAACGTCTTTCGTGACGACCGGCGAGACGTGCTGGCATCGACGCGCGCGGCATTGGACTATCTGCAGGCATTGCAAAAGAGTCTCGGTGATTGGCAGCTTGCGCTGGCTGCTTACAACTGGGGGCAAGGCAACGTACAACGGGCGATGGCGAGGAATGCGCGCGCAGGGCTCCCTGTGACCTATGAGCAATTGTCCATGCCAGACGAAACTCGAAACTATTTGCCCAAGCTGCAAGCCATCAAGAACATTGTGTTACGGCCCCAAGGCTATGGCCTGACCTTGCCAGAGTTGCACAACCACCCGTTCTTTCTTTCCGTCCCCATCGAAAGAGATCTCGACGTGACCCTCGCGGCCAAACTGGCCGGCCTCTCATTGGAAGATTTTCAGGCGCTCAATCCTCAGCTCAACAAGCCGGTGATCTTGGCAGCGGGCACGCCTCGATTGCTGTTGCCGTACGACAACGCCAATCGATTTGTGCGTGAGTGGGCACACTTCCGAGGACCGGCGGCTTCATGGACTGCCTGGGTGACGCCCCGGACCATGAAGCCCACTGAGGCCGCCAAGTTGGTGGGAATGTCCGAGGCAAAGTTGCGCGAAGTGAACCGGATTCCCGCCAAAATGATCCTCAAATCGGGTTCCACATTGCTCATTCCGCGAGCGGCCCACAGCACACAAGACGTGGCGGTGGAAGTTGCACAAAATGGCATGCTTTCAATGGCTCCCGAAGTGCTGCGAAAGCCGTCCAAGAAGAGCACGGGCAAAGGCAAAGGTGGTGGCATAGGGAGCGGTAAATCCAACGCCCAAGGGACCGCCAAGCGCTCATCGAAAGGCAACGAGCCCACCACGAAACCAGCATCTACCGCCAAGGTCCGAGTGGCGCAGGAGTCGCCACGAGGGTCCACTCCGGCACCGCGCTGAGGCGGCGGGACTCAGCGTCTGTCCATGAGGGCGTGTGCGATCGTGCCCAAGTCCACGTATTCAATGTCGCTGCCCGCAGGGACACCCCGAGCCAGGCGAGTTACCTTGAGCCCTCGAGGCTTGAGCGCCGCGGTGATGGCGTGCGCGGTGGCCTCGCCAGGCGCCGTGAACCCTGTGGCGACGATCACCTCTTCCACCTGACCGTCTTGCACCCGATCCATCAAGTGCCGCATGCCAATGGCCTCAGGACCTAAGCCATCCAAGGGGCTGATGCACCCCAGCAAGACGAAGTACAACCCCCGATAGCTGCCCGTGCGCTCCAGCGCTGCCTGATCTGCAGGTGACTCGATCACACACAGTTGGCGCCCATCCCGGCTTCCATCTGCGCAGGTCGCGCAGACCGCATGTTCGGTAAAGGTGTGGCAACGTTCGCAATGCCCGATGCGCTCTTGGCTGGCCATCAGCGCTTGAGCCAAAACAGCCACCGCACTCCGGTCGTGCTGCAACAAATGCCAGGCCATGCGCTGCGCAGACCGTGGCCCCACGCCCGGCAAGTGACGCAAAGCCTCGATCAGACCGTCCAGAGTGGGTTCAGCCATCGACGCTCAAGCTCAGAAAGGGAGCTTCATGCCAGGCGGCAACGGCATGCCGGCCGTCACCTTGGCCATCTTTTCCTGGCTCACCTGCTCCGCACGGCGAATGGCGTCATTGAAGCCTGCAGCCAAGAGATCTTCCAGCATGTCTTTGTCGTCAGCCAGCAAGCTAGGGTCGATGTGGACGCGTCGCACCTCATGCTTGCAGGTCATCAATACTTTGACCAGCCCAGACCCGGACTGCCCTTCGACCTCGATGGACCCCAACTCGTCTTGCGCACGTTTGAGGTTGTCTTGCATGGCCTGAGCTTGCTTCATGAGCCCCGCCAACTGGCCTTTCATCATGGAATGGGTCCTTTCAACAATGGTTGTCATCGCGAGGCGCGGGCGTTGCTGCCCGCAAAAAAATGATCATCGCGGTTTGATGGAGCCTGGCACCACTTTGGCTGTCTTAAATTGTTGCAGCAGCTCCACAACAGCCGGGTCCTGTCTTATCGACTGCTCGGCGGCATCCTGCCGCCGGGCACGCTCAGCAGCCAGCCGCCGGGCTGGTGTGTCGATGGGCACTCCTGCCAACAACTCCAAAGTCAGTGTGGCATCAAGGGCCTGGGTGAGCGCTTCGCAAAGCTTGTCCTGCAATGCAGGAGTTCTCAAGGATTCGTGCTCTACCCGCAACGTCCACACGGAAGGTGAACCTGCACGGATCGAGATCAAGCCGGCTTGCCACGCCAGCTCGCGGGTCAGGCCGCTGAGGGTACCCGCCTCGTCCAATCGCCGAACCAAACTCTCCCATCGATCCGCCAGCGCCGTGTCTTCTTGAGCCAGAGACGGGGGCTGTGGTGCCGGAGCAGGTACGGGTACCGCGAGTGCAGGCGGCGATGAGGACCGCAGGGATGCCGATCGCAATGCCTGGGGCTGCGCTGGAGGACCTGGGGGAAAGGCCAGAAATCGCAACATCACCATCGTGAATGCCGCGTACTCGTCAGCCAACAGGCTCAATTCCGAACGCCCGTGCAACACCACGCTGTAGGCCAATTGCGTCTCGTCTGGGGCCCACGCGCCGGCCAACGTCTGCAACGCCTCGGAGTCTTGGTCATCGGCCCCCGATGACCCCGGCACTGCTTGCTCCATCGCCACCGCTTGCAGCATCAAGGCCATTTGCTCCAACGTCGACGCGGCGGAGCTCCCGCTCTCTCGCATGCGTGCCACCGTGTCTAGCATTTGAACGCCATCGCGCAACGCCAAGGCCTTGAGCATGTCCGCCGCCAAATCGTCTTGGGCCACCCCCAGCATGGCACGGACGCCCGCCTCTTCGATCCGTCCGCCGCCAAAAGCCAGGGCCTGATCCGTCAAAGAGAGCGCATCTCGCATGGAACCTCTTGCAGCCCTGGACAACAGTCGCAAGGCGCCTGACTCGAACGGTACATGTTCAGCCTGCAACACCTGCGACAAATGAGACTGCACTGTGTCAGGCGCCATAGGGCGCAAGTTGAACTGCAAGCAACGGCTCAAAACCGTGGGCAGCATCTTTTCAGGGTCCGTGGTGGCCAGCACGAACTTCAGATACTCCGGCGGCTCTTCCAAAGTCTTGAGCAGTGCGTTAAAGGCATCCTTGGTGAGTTGGTGAGCCTCGTCGATCATGAAGACCTTGTAGCGTCCGACGCTGGGCTTATAGGCCGCACGCTCAATCAACTCTCTGACCTCATCAATGCTTCGGTTGGAGGCCGCATCGAGCTCGGTGTAATCCAAATACCGGTCCGCATCAATGGCCTGACACGCTGGGCACACCCCACAAGGGGCTGCAGTGACTCCCCCTTGCCCATCCGCCCCTGTGCAATTCAGGCTCTTGGCCAAAATTCTTGACACGGTGGTCTTGCCGATGCCACGCGTACCGGTGAACAAGTAAGCATGGTGCAAACGGTTGCTTTGCAGGGCATGAGTCAAGGCCCTGACCACATGATCCTGGCCCGCGAGTTGCGAGAAGGTCTTGGGTCGATACTTGCGTGCGAGGACCGATGTACTCATCGCCTCCATTCTAATGAGAGCCGAAGCCCCAGAGCCGCTTGGGGCGTCGATAATCTCTTCCATGAGCTCGACTGCCACCTCCCCCCTCACCTACGATCAGGCTGGCGTCAACTATGACCTGATCGATCCTTTGAAGATTGCCGCTCAACGCGCGGCTGCCGCCACAGCCCCACACTTGAGCGCGCATGGCTTTACAGAAGTGGAGGCGTCCAGAGGAGAGTCCGCCTACGTCGTGGACGTCGGGCCGTTTTACTTGGCCAGCATTGTCGAATGCCTGGGCAGCAAGGCGCTGGTGGCCGATGAAATGCAGCGGCTCACCGGTCGAAGTTTTTATGACCAAATTGCTCAAGACACCATCGCCATGGCGGTCAATGACCTGATCACGGTGGGTGCCACTCCCTTGGTCGTGCAAGCCTACTGGGCCGCGGGTGGCAGCGATTGGTTCGGGGATGAGGGGCGGGCTCGAGCCCTGGTCGATGGCTGGAAACGGGCTTGCGACGCCTGCGGCGTGGCCTGGGGGGGTGGCGAAACTCCCGCCTTGGCAGGGATTGTGGAAGATGGTCGCATCGACTTGGCGGCCAGTTGCACAGGCATTGTGCAACCCAAGCATCGTTTGACACTGGGGGAAGACTTGGGGGCAGGAGATGCCATCGTGTTGCTGGCCTCAAGCGGCATTCATGCCAATGGACTTAGCCTGGCCCGGAAACTGACGCAGCGACTCCCACAGGGGTACCTCACCCCCTTGGAGGACGGACGAACCTATGGTGAGGCGTTGTTGGTACCCACGCCGCTGTACGCCCGCGTGACAGAGGCCCTGTTTCAGGAACACATCATTCCCCATTACTGCGCCAACATCACCGGTCATGGCTGGCGAAAGCTGCTGCGCCACCCCAAGGCTCTCACCTACCGCATCCACGAGTTGCCTCCGGTCCCGCCGGTGTTGACTTTCATTCAACAAAAGGCCGAGCTCAACGCGGAAGAGGCCTATGGCACCCTGAACATGGGCGCTGGGTTTGCGCTGTTCGTGAAGGCCGAAGACGCCCAACGTACCGTGTCGGTGGCCCAAGCGCAAGGAGTGGCTGCGTGGGTGGCGGGTCAGGTCGAGGCCGGTCCCAAGCAGGCCTTGATTGAACCCCTTGGGTTGCGGTTTGGGGGGGAGGCGCTGTCCCTGCGCTGAAAATCGAGGCCAAGCTCGCGGGTCCTCTGCACAGGGGTCGGGTCCGAATTACAATTGAATCCGACGGGCCTCCCCGCATGGAAGCGCGCCCAACCGGGTCAGGTGGGGAACCAAGCAGCCCTCAGCGCTGCAACCAGTGCCGGGGGTAAGGCTCGTCACCCTCAAATTCGGAGCTTTTTTATGAGCAGCGATTCCGTCAAGCACGTCACCGACGCCAGTTTCGACAATGATGTGCTGAAGTCCGCCCAGCCCGTGCTGGTGGACTATTGGGCCGAATGGTGTGGCCCTTGCAAGATGATTGCGCCCATTTTGGACGAGGTCTCTCAGGCCTATGAAGGTCGCCTCACGGTAGCCAAAATGAACGTGGACGAGAACTCGCAGGTGCCCGCCAAATTGGGCATTCGAGGGATTCCAACCCTCATGATTTTCAAAGGCGGTGAGTTGGTGGCCACCAAGGTCGGCGCGCTGCCGAAGGCGCAGTTGACAGCCTTTATCGACAGTCACCTATAATCCCAGTGCGAATTCTGTCAGGTTGCGTTCTCACTGAAGAATGTGCCAGGCGGCTTTCCCGGGTTCAGCCGCGCAGTGACTTCGGCGCCTGACCCCGGACGTTGGCGCCAACTGAAGGTTGGCCCCAATCCAGACCCCTGCGACGACCTGTTACCTATCTCTTGAGCCTGCTGAGCCTTTGATCCGCAGCCTCTCTTGATCGAAATCTCAGGCCTGCCTCAGGGTTCATTCTTTCCCCTTTCATGGTGCCCCAAGATGCACTTGTCCGAACTCAAAGCCCAACACGTGTCTGAGCTCATCAAAATGGGCGAGGCGCTGGAGATTGAAAACGTCGCTCGGATGCGCAAGCAAGAGCTGATGTTTGCGATCATGAAAAAGCGCGCCAAGGGTGGCGAGCAGGTATTCGGAGACGGCGTGCTCGAAGTCCTGCCTGATGGCTTCGGGTTTTTGCGGTCTCCCGACACCAGCTATATGGCCAGTACGGACGACATCTATCTGTCTCCCAGCCAAGTGCGTCGATTCAACTTGCACACCGGCGACATGATCGAAGGCGAAGTTCGGGTCCCCAAAGATGGGGAACGTTATTTCGCGCTGGTCAAGGTCGACCGCGTCAATGGGCTGACGCCAGAGGAAAACAAACACAAGATCATGTTCGAGAACTTGACCCCCTTGTTCCCCAAGGAGCAGTTCAGGTTGGAGCGTGACATCAAGGCCGAAGAGAACATCACCAGCCGCATCATCGACCTGGTGGCGCCCATCGGCAAAGGCCAACGTGCCTTGCTGGTCGCGCAACCCAAGACCGGCAAGACGATGATGATGCAACACATCGCGCATGCCCTGGTGGCCAACTACCCCGAAGCGCACCTCATGGTGCTGCTCGTGGATGAGCGTCCCGAGGAAGTGACCGAGATGCAGCGCACGGTCCGCGGTGAAGTCATCAGCTCCACTTTTGATGAGCCCGCCGCCCGCCATGTGCAGGTCGCTGAGATGGTCATCGAGCGTGCCAAACGTCTGGTCGAGCTGAAAAAAGACGTGGTCATTCTGTTGGACTCCATCACCCGATTGGCGCGTGCCTACAACAACGTATTGCCCTCCTCTGGCAAGGTGTTGACAGGCGGCGTCGACGCCAACGCGCTGCAAAGACCTAAGCGCTTCTTTGGCGCAGCGCGCAATGTGGAAGAAGGCGGCTCCCTCACCATCATTGGCACGGCCCTGATCGACACCGGCAGCAAGATGGACGAGGTGATCTACGAAGAATTCAAGGGCACGGGCAACTGCGAAATCCACCTGGACCGCCGTATGGCTGAAAAGCGCGTCTACCCGTCTATCCTGATCAATAAGTCTGGCACCCGGCGAGAAGAACTTCTGCTCAAACCTGAGATCCTGCAAAAGACTTGGATCTTGCGCAAGCTGCTCTACCCGATGGACGAAATCGAGTCGATGGAGTTCATGCTTGACAAGATGAAGGCCAGCAAGAACAACCTCGATTTCTTCGACATGATGAGACGAGGTGGATAGGGTATACTCATTGGTTTTTCCAAAATGGGAAAGTGCTCGCCACTGATGGGCGGGTGGCTCCCCACGCCACAAGGAAGGTTGTCATGAAAGAAGGCATTCACCCCGAATATCGCGACGTCTGCTTCGTCGATCTGTCAAACGGCTTCAAGTTTGTGACGCGCTCGTGCGTACAGTCCAAAGAAACCATCAAGTTGGACGATGGCCGCGAAGTGCCCCTGATGAAGCTGGAAACCACCAGCGAATCGCACCCCTTCTACACCGGCACCCAAAAGAGCGTGGACAGCTTGGGGGGACGCGTCGAGAAGTTCCGCAACAAGTTTGCCCATCTTGGCAAGAAGTGACCC
>CAZCJB010000006.1:31226-43003 GCA_964498795.1 uncultured Rubrivivax sp.
ACCGCCTTTGGCATCATGAGTGCGATGGCTGAAGGTCGCACCGATTGGCTGTCTCCCACCCTGGGGGGCCTGCCTGTGACGGGCGCGCCCTTGCCTCATTGGATCGGCGCCGTCTTTATTCAAGCCCTGGCACCCATGGTGGAGCCGGCTATTGCCTCGCGCATTCCTTTTGCCCTGCTTCTCGCGCTGACTCTTGCTGCCGTCTGGTACGCTACGTTCCATCTGGCCAGAACTGAGGCAGCACAACCTGTGGCCTTTGCCTTCGGCGGTGAGGCCTCGACGGTCGACTACGCACGCGCCATCGCCGATGGTGCTTTGCTGGCGCTCATCGCCACCTTGGGTCTGGTTCATCTGGGCCACGAAACCACACCCGAGCTGATGCAAACCGCCGCGGTGGCCGGTTACCTGTGGGCACTGGCCGCCGCCCCTTATCGGCGGTGGCATCCCCCTTGGGTGGCGGTGGGGACCTTGACGGTATTGTCCCTCAGCGGTGCACCCTTTGTGGCCTGTGCATTAGGTGCGGTGGGTGCCTTCGTGTGTTGGCGTTCTGCCTACCCCGGGGCTCGAACATTGGCAATCTGGCTGTGTGTGGGCGCCCTTCTCAGCGCGCTCCTTGCCACCCTCCATCACGCGTGGGTCTGGCGACTCGCATTGAACGGCGGTGGGGAGCAGACCTACCAGATGGTGCGCCTTTGGATATGGTTTATGTGGCCCGCTTGGCCGCTGGCTGGCCTCACCCTGTGGCGATGGCGACGCCAGTGGCTGAACCGCCACGTGGCTGTGCCAGGATCGGCTGTGCTGCTGCTGTTTGCGGTGAGTGTATGGATGGGTGGCAGTGACCGTGCCTTGCTGCTCGCATTGCCCGGACTGGCCATCCTTGCGGCATTTGCGCTCCCCACTTTCAAGCGCGCGGCCTCAGCCGGCATGGACTGGTTTTCCATGTGCTTTTTCTCTTTAGCCGCTCTGTTCATATGGGCCATGGCGCTGGCCATGGCCACCGGCCAACCCGCACAGTGGGCGTCGAATGTGGCGCGCCTGGCCCCGGGCTTCACTGAAGTACCCCACCCCATGAGTTGGGTGCTTGCGATCGTTGCCAGCTTGAGCTGGCTGGCAGTTATCCGCTGGCGGACCGGCAGGTATGCCCACCCGATGTGGAAGAGCATGGCCCTGCCCGCTGCGGGGATCGCATTGTGCTGGCTCTTGCTCATGACCTTGTGGTTGCCCTTGTTGGATTTCGCCCGCAGTTCTCGACCGGGCATCGATCGCGTTCGAGCGTTCGTGGGTCAACCGACCTGCATCGTGGCCAAGAACTTCAGCCTCGCCATGGTCGCCTCCTGGGAGACTTTGGTGAAGATTCCCGTGGATGCAAGACCTCAAGCCGAAGTCGACTCATCCTGCCCCATCTTGGTTCTGGTGAGCCGAGACCGTCAGGTGCCTGTCACACCCGCGGGCTGGATCTGGGTCGGAGAGGCCCCGCGTCCCACCGATCGCACCGAACGGGTGTCGGTGTTTCGGCGCTGAGAAAGTCTCAGCTCAGCTGAGGGTAGCAGCCAGGCGCTCGGCACTGCGTCTGGCCAATAACGCCTCGTCCGCCTCGACCATGATGCGCACCAGAGGCTCAGTCCCCGAAGCTCGAATGAGCACTCGGCCTCGGCCCGCGAGCTCAGACTCCACGAGGTGGCGCTCAGAAGCCAGTCGGGTGTGCTGCTGCCAATCCACCCCTTCTTGCAACCGGACGTTGATCAAAGTTTGAGGAAACAGCTGCACGTCCGCGAGCAGAGCCTGCATATCGCGACCCTGACGTTGGATGGCCTGCAAAACCTGGAGCGCACTCACGATACCGTCCCCCGTGGTGTGACGATCCAGGGCCAGCAAGTGCCCGGAGCCCTCACCTCCCAATTGCCAACCTCGGGATTGAAGTTCTTCCAGGACATAACGATCCCCGACACGGGCACGAACGAGCGAAATGCCTCGCCGGGACAGCGCCTGCTCCACCCCCAAATTGGTCATCAAGGTACCGACCACCCCAGTGACGGACTCCCCGCACGCCAATCGATCGAGCGCCATGACATAGAGAATCTGATCACCGTTGTAAAGCTGCCCCTGCGCGTCGACCCATTGGAGGCGATCCGCGTCACCATCCAGTGCGATGCCGTAGTCCGCCCCCTGCGCTTTGACAGCGGCCACCAAGGCCTGCGGTGCCGTGGCGCCGACGCCGTCGTTGATGTTCATCCCGTCAGGGGAGCAACCGATGGTGCTGACCTGCGCGCCCAATTCGTGAAAGACATCTGGTGCCACGTGGTAAGCGGCCCCGTGGGCAGCATCGACCACCAACTTCAATCCTTTGAGCGACAGGTCGTTGGCAAAGGTGCTCTTGCAAAATTCAATGTACCGCCCGCTGGCGTCGTCCACGCGGCGCGCCTTGCCTAGCGCAGCGGAACCGACCCATTGTGCGGATTCGGTCAGCGCGGCTTCCACGGCGACCTCCCACTCGTCGGGCAACTTCTGACCTTGGGCCGAAAAGAACTTGATGCCGTTGTCATTGAACGGGTTGTGTGAGGCACTGATGACGACGCCTAAATCCACACGCAGGGCTCGGGTCAGGTACGCCACGCCTGGGGTGGGCAATGGGCCCGTCAACAACACGTCCACACCCGCAGAGGAGAAGCCTGCTTGCAACGCGGACTCGATCATGTAGCCCGACAAGCGCGTGTCCTTGCCAATCAATACCGTGGGGCGCTGCAGTTGACGGCGCAACACGCGACCCACCGCATGACCCAACTTCAACATGAAATCGGGGGTGATCGGCGTTTGACCCACCGTTCCACGAATGCCATCGGTTCCGAAATGTTGCCGGCTCATGGCTGACCTCTGTTCATTGACTCACTCATTTTTGTGCCCTTAAGGCCGACCAAACTTTCAACGCATCGACCGTGGCCGCGACATCATGGACTCGAACCACACTCGCACCTGCCGACACGGCCGCCAAGGCCGCACCCAGGCTGGCCGGCAATCGATCATTCACTTCGCGGTCCGTAAGCTTGCCCAGTGTTCCTTTGCGTGACCAGCCGACCAACAGCGGAAGCCCCAAGCGCAACAGCGACTCTTGCCGTTGCGAGAGTTCCAGATTGTGCGCCATGGATTTGCCAAATCCGTAACCCGGGTCAACCACCAACCGCGCCCGCTCAATCCCGGCGCTCTCGGCTACCTCCACGCGATCGGCGAGAAACTGGCAGACCTCACTCACGACATCGACGTATTGCGGGTGCTTTTGCATGGATCCCGGCTCGCCTTGCATGTGCATCAGGCAAATCCCAGCCGCCGGATGTTGAGACAACGCCTGCAGGGATCCTGGGCCCCGTAGCGCCATGACATCGTTGACAATGTCAACGCCCAGGTCCAGCGCGCGCTGCATGACGCTGGCGTGTCGGGTGTCGATGGACACTGCGACGCCCAGACTCAGCGCATGCGCCAAGACGGCCTTCACACGTTGCCATTCCTCCTCGGGCGTCACAGGAAGCGCACCCGGCCTCGTCGACTCTCCTCCGATATCGAGGATGTCCGCACCCTCACGCACCAGGCGCTCACAATGACGTGGTCCGGCCGCATCCTGGATGAGTGTGCCACCATCGGAAAATGAGTCGGGGGTGAGATTGACGATCCCCATCACCCGAGGGCGACTCAAATCAATCAGGTGACGCGCGGTTCTCCAGAACATGGAAACGACCACGGGGCGCAAGGCCCCGTCAGGGTCCCTTCGTCAAGTTCGAATGCGAGCCCGCTCAAGCAGCCGCATGGGCTCCATCGGGGGATACCGTCTCAGACGGACCACCGCTTCGAGGAGGCGGCGCTGACCAGTCCTTGGGCGGACGCGGCGGCTTGCCTGACATGATGTCGTCGAGCTGCTCCGTGTCAATGGTCTCCCATTCAAGGAGCGCCTTGGCCATGGCGTGCATCTTGTCTTGGTTGTCTTCAATCAGGCGGCGAGCCATCCCATACTGCTCGTCGATGATGCGACGAATCTCCATGTCTACCTTTTGCATGGTCTGTTCGGACACATTGACTTGCTTGGTCACTGAGCGACCCAGAAACACTTCGCCCTCGTTTTCCGCGTAGACCATGGGGCCCAATTCGTCGCTCATGCCATAGCGAGTGACCATATCGCGTGCCAATTGAGTCGCGCGCTCAAAGTCGTTGCTGGCACCGGTGGTCATCTGATGCATGAACACTTCTTCGGCAATGCGGCCGCCAAACAGCACGGAAATGGTGGACAGCATGCGCTCTTTGTCCATCGAGTAACGATCGCCTTCCGGCAGTTGCATGGTCACACCCAATGCGCGTCCTCTGGGAATGATGGTGACCTTGTGCACGGGATCGGTCTTGGGCATGAGTCGTGCCACAAGCGCGTGACCAGCCTCATGGTAGGCCGTGTTCTTACGCTCCTCTTCGGCCATGACCATGGATTTGCGCTCGGGGCCCATCATGATTTTGTCTTTGGCCTTTTCAAAGTCGACCATCTCCACCACGCGGGCATTGCGCCGAGCGGCAAAGAGCGCCGCTTCATTGACCAAATTGGCCAGATCGGCACCTGAGAAGCCTGGTGTCCCGCGAGCCAGAATGTCGGCCTTGATATCCTGCCCCACCGGGACTTTGCGCATGTGCACATTGAGGATCTGCTCACGACCTCGAACATCCGGCAAGGTGACATACACCTGGCGGTCAAATCGGCCCGGTCGCAACAGCGCAGGATCGAGGATGTCCGGACGGTTGGTCGCGGCCATCACAATGACGCCCATGTTCGTCTCGAACCCGTCCATCTCCACCAACATTTGGTTGAGCGTCTGCTCGCGTTCGTCGTTGCCACCTCCAAGACCCGCACCGCGGTGGCGGCCTACTGCATCGATCTCATCGATAAAGATGATGCAAGGCGAGCTTTTCTTGGCCTGTTCAAACATATCCCGAACCCGGGCCGCGCCCACGCCCACGAACATCTCGACGAAGTCAGAACCACTGATGCTGAAGAAGGGCACCTTCGCTTCGCCAGCGATGGCCTTGGCCAGCAAGGTCTTCCCCGTTCCCGGAGGTCCCACCAGCAAAACGCCTCGCGGAATGCGGCCCCCCAACTTCTGGAATTTCTGGGGATCTTTGAGAAAGTCCACCAACTCCTTGACCTCTTCTTTGGCCTCATCACAGCCCGCCACATCGGCAAACGTGGTTGAGTTATTGGCCTCGTCGAGCATGCGCGCCTTGCTCTTGCCGAAGCTGAACGCGCCGCCTTTGCCTCCGCCTTGCATCTGGCGCATGAAGTACACCCATACGCCAATGAGGATGAGCATCGGGCCCCAGCTGACCAGCAGGCTCATCAGCATCGAAGGTTCTTCACGGGGCTTGACGTCAAACTTGACACCGTTGTTGCGCAGGTCGCCCACCAAGCCACGATCGAGGTACGTGGCAGTGACTCGCAGGCGCTTGTCGTCGGAGGTGACCGCCAGAATTTCCGTGCCGCCGCCCGGATTCTCTTGCAAGGTCACCGACTTGATGCGCTTGGCCTGGACTTCGTCAAGGAATTCGGAATAGCCGATTTGGCTGCCCGAGAAACTGCCGCGGTCAAATTGTTTGAACACCGTGAACAGCACCAGGCCAATCACCAGCCACACTGCCACTTTGGAAAACCATTGATTGTTCACCGAGACTCCTTCTCAGCTTGCGCCTACTCGAGATACTTCGTGATATGGGGTCGAGTGTAGTGCACGCAAGCCCTGGAAAAGCTCTTTCGCGGGGCATCCGCTCACACTGTGAGGGCTTTTGGACCGATTCCGACCAGAAAAGTCTCTGCCGACCGATCGCGGGATGCCTTGGGTTTGACGGGTTTGACCACGCGGAAACTGTCCTTGAACAATTTGACCAACTGGCTGTACCCGCTGCCATGAAACGCCTTGCAAACCAGTGCACCCTCGGGTTGAAGGTGGCGTCGCGAAAAGTCCACAGCCAACTCCACCAGATGGGCCACTCGCGCCGAATCGGACGCCGCCACTCCAGAGAGGTTGGGAGCCATGTCTGAGACCACGACATCCACGCGCCGACCAGCCAGCAGGGCTTCGAGCTTGGCCAGGACCTCGTCCTCGCGAAAGTCGCCTTGAATGAATTGAACGCCGTCCACAGGTTCAAATTCCAGAATATCGAGCGCGATCAGGGTGCCCTGGAGTGTCCCCGTGGCTGCGCCTTCCGGGGCGAATCGGCGGCGCACGTACTGGCTCCAAGCTCCTGGCGACGCCCCCAAGTCCACGACCACTTGGCCTGGATGGACAAGCCTGAAGGTCTCGTCGATTTCCTTGAGCTTGTAGGCGGCACGGGCCCGATAGCCCTCTTTTTGTGCCAACTTGACGTAGGGGTCATTCAGGTGATCATGCAACCACGCTTTATTGACCTTGCCGCGACCTGTTTTTGCTTTCATGAGCCTGGGATAATACGGGCATGACAGCCCTCTTGATTTCCGCCGACCAACGTCGGGCCCGCCGTGCCGAAGCGCACCCGCTCAAACCCGTGGTGCAGATCGGCTCTGATGGTTTGACCTCCGGTCTGATCAAGGAAACCGATGCAGCCCTGAAGGCCCACGGGCTCATCAAGATCCGGGTTTTCAGTGACGACCGCGCCCAGCGCGAAACGATGCTGAGCCAACTGGCCGAAGCGCTGCATGCGGCGCCCGTGCAGCACATCGGAAAGCTCTTGGTCTTGTGGAGGCCGATTCCGCCGAAAGAAAAGGCTGAGCGAGAAGACCGCAAATCGGGTCCCAAAGTGGTCAAGGTCGTGAGCTTCTCCAAAAGCGGCAATCACCGGGCCACCATCAAGAAAGTCAGGGTCCTGGGCAATCAAAGGCTGACGCCTGCGGGCACACTCAAACGCAAAGCCACCCGGCAAACCAGCGTCAAAAAGAAATCTCAGACGTAGCGCACGCCGACAATTTCGTAGGACCTGACACCGCCAGGGGCTTGAACGTCTGCCACGTCCCCTTCCGACTTGCCAATCAAAGCGCGCGCGATCGGGCTGGAGATAGAAATCAAACCCAACTTGAGATCCGCCTCGTCGTCACCGACGATCTGATAGGTGACGGCATTGCCAGAGTCTTGGTCTTCCAAGTCCACCGTGGCCCCAAAGACCACCCGCCCGTCAGCGTCAAGCGTGGCGGGGTCGATCACTTGCGCAGCCGCCAATTTGGCTTCGAGTTCTAAGATGCGTCCCTCGATGAAGCCCTGCTTGTCTTTGGCTGCGTCGTACTCCGCATTCTCCGACAGGTCACCTTGGGCCCGAGCTTCTGCAATGGCTTGGATCACGGCATGCCGTTCCACCGATTTCAAGCGTTGGAGCTCTTCTTTGAGCTTTTCAGCACCGCGACGGGTCAAAGGAATGGTGGCCATGCTTCAGGTCTCAAAACAACACTCGGGGCAATAGACTCAGAACAACTGAGCATGCAGCTCTTGGAGGGAATGGACGGCCAAGTTGCGTGAATGCTTCATCGCCTCAGTCGCCGCCTCGCTGCCTGCCATGGTGGTGTAGTAGGTCACTCGATTGGCCAGCGCTGCAGTACGAATGTACCGCGAATCGGCGATGGCGGTGCGAGTCTCATCCACCGTGGTGAACACCAACTGGATTTCACCCGCCTTGACCTGGTCGGCAATATGAGGCCTCCCATCCTTGACCTTGTTGACCACCTTCACCGGGATACCGGCCTCTTGGATCGCGGCAGCGGTCCCCTTGGTGGCCACGAGGCCAAAACCCAGTCGATGCAGATCTTGCGCCACAGCCACTGCCCGCGCCTTGTCGGCATTCTTAACCGTCAGCACCACGTTGCCTTGGGAAGGCAAGCGAGACCCCGCACCCAGTTGGCTCTTGAACATGGCCTCGCCGAAGGTCTTGCCCACACCCATGACTTCGCCCGTGGAACGCATCTCCGGCCCCAAAATGGGGTCGACGCCGGGGAATTTGTTGAAGGGAAACACCGCCTCTTTGACGCTGTAGTACGGGGGAATAACTTCTCCTCGAACTTCTTTTTGGGATGTCAAAGGTTGTCCAGCCATGCATCTTGCAGCGATCTTGGCCAAGGGCTGTCCAGTGGCTTTGCTGACGAACGGAACCGTGCGAGAGGCTCGTGGGTTCACTTCCAACACATAGACCACGGCCTCATCACCTTCGCCTTGAATGGCGAACTGGACATTCATCAGACCCACCACTTTGAGGGCTCTAGCCATGAGCTCGGTCTGGCGCCTCATCTCATCTTGCAAACGCTGGCTGAGGGTGTAGGGGGGTAGTGAACAGGCCGAGTCTCCCGAGTGGATACCCGCGGCCTCCACGTGTTCCATGATTCCGCCGATCATGACCTCTTGGCCATCACCCACGCAATCGACGTCGACTTCCACGGCATCGTCTAAGAATCGATCCAGCAAGACCGGCGATTTTTCGCTCACACGGACCGCTTCGCGCATGTAGCGTTCCAGGTCTTTGTCGCCGTGCACAATTTCCATAGCTCGCCCACCGAGCACATAGCTCGGGCGCACCACCAGCGGATAGCCGATTTCATTGGCCAGTGCCAAAGCCTGCTCCTCGGTACGAGCCGTCCGGTTGGGCGGTTGCTTCAGGCCCAAGTCGTGCAGCAACTTCTGAAACCGCTCACGGTCCTCGGCAATATCGATGGAGTCCGGCGAAGTCCCAATGATGGGCACCCCCGCCCGCTCCAGATCAAGTGCGAGCTTGAGCGGCGTTTGGCCGCCGAACTGAACAATGACGCCAGCGGGCTTTTCTTTGTCGACGATTTCAAGCACGTCTTCCAGGGTGACGGGTTCGAAATACAGCCGGTCGCTGGTGTCGTAATCGGTCGACACGGTTTCCGGGTTGCAGTTGACCATGATGGTCTCGTACCCATCTTCGCGCATCGCCAAGGCCGCATGTACGCAGCAATAGTCAAATTCGATACCTTGGCCGATCCGGTTGGGTCCGCCCCCCAGCACCATGATCTTGCGGCGGTCGGTGGGCTCAGCCTCGCACTCCTCTTCGTAGGTGGAGTACATATAAGCAGTTTGTGTCGCGAACTCGGCGGCGCAGGTGTCTACCCGCTTATAGACCGGGCGAATGTTCAAGGCATGCCGCCGTTCACGCACCGCGTGTTGATGGGTGCCCAGCAATGTCGCCAGTCGGCGATCAGAAAATCCCTGGCGCTTCAAAGCCCTGAGCTGGGCCGCACTCAAGCCGTCTAGCGTTCGTCCGCTCAGGCGCTGCTCAGCCAGGACCAAGTCTTGAATCTGAGCCAAAAACCAAGGATCGATGGCCGTCTCTTCAAAGACCTCCTCCAAACTCATGCCGATGCGGAAGGCGTCTCCCACGTAGAGGATGCGCTCGGGCCCGGGCTCGCCGATCTCCTCGACGATCTCCTCCCGGTCGGTGCTGCGCTCCGTCAACCCGTCGATGCCGGTCTCTAGGCCCCGGAGAGCCTTTTGGAAACTTTCCTGGAAGGTTCGCCCGATGGCCATGACCTCTCCCACCGATTTCATCTGTGTGGTGAGATGGGGATCCGCCGCAGGAAACTTTTCAAAGGCAAATCGCGGAATCTTGGTGACCACGTAGTCGATGCTGGGCTCGAAACTGGCAGGTGTCGCTCCACCGGTGATGTCGTTGCGCAGCTCATCCAAGGTGTAGCCCACGGCGAGTTTGGCGGCCACCTTGGCAATGGGGAACCCCGTGGCTTTGGAAGCCAATGCAGACGAGCGCGAGACGCGTGGGTTCATCTCGATCACGATCATCCGGCCGTTGGCGGGGTTGATCGAGAACTGCACATTGGAGCCGCCGGTGTCCACACCTATCTCGCGCAAGATGGCAATCGAGGCATTGCGCAGAAGCTGATACTCCTTGTCGGTCAGCGTTTGCGACGGTGCGACGGTGATGGAATCTCCCGTGTGGATGCCCATCGGATCGAGATTTTCAATCGAGCACACGATGATGCAGTTGTCCGCACGGTCGCGCACCACCTCCATCTCGTACTCTTTCCAGCCGATAAGAGACTCTTCGATCAACAACTCACGCGTGGGCGATAGGTCCAGCCCGCGCTTGCAAATTTCTTCAAACTCGTCCGGGTTGTAGGCAATCCCACCTCCGGTTCCGCCAAGAGTGAAGCTGGGACGAATCACCACCGGAAATCCCGTGCCCGAAGTCTCGGCCCCGATGCGCTTCTGGACGCTCCATGCCTCCTCCATCGAGTGCGCAATGCCACTCTTGGCGGAGTCCAAGCCGATGCTTGTCATGGCCTCCTTGAACTTCAGTCGGTCTTCGGCCTTTTCAATGGCGGTTTCATTGGCACCGATCATCTCCACGCCATACCGCTGGAGCACCCCGTGGCGATGCAAGTCCAAGGCGCAATTCAAGGCTGTCTGGCCGCCCATGGTGGGCAGCACTGCATCGGGACGCTCTTTGGCGATGATCTTTTCCACCACTTGCCAAGTGATGGGCTCGATGTAGGTGGCGTCCGCCATGCCGGGGTCGGTCATGATGGTTGCGGGATTGCTATTGACCAAGATGACGCGGTAGCCCTCCTCTCGCAAGGCTTTGCAGGCTTGCGCACCGGAGTAATCGAACTCGCAAGCCTGCCCAATGACAATGGGCCCGGCTCCGATGATGAGGATGCTCTTGAGGTCGGAGCGCTTAGGCATGGGTGTGCTCCGACATCAGGGCCGTGAAGCGGTCAAAAAGGTAGGCAATGTCATGCGGTCCCGGTGAGGCCTCAGGATGCCCTTGAAAACAGAACGCAGGGCGGTCGGTGCGGGCCAATCCCTGAACCGTGCCGTCAAACAAACTGATGTGGGTGATGCGCAGGTTTTTGGGCAAGCTCGACTCGTCCACCGCAAATCCGTGGTTTTGGCTGGTGATGCTGACGCGTCCGCTGTCCAGGTCCTTGACCGGATGGTTGGCGCCATGGTGGCCGAACTTCATCTTGAAGGTCTTGGCCCCCGAGGCCAGACCCATGATTTGATGTCCCAGGCAGATCCCAAAAGTCGGCAGGCCGCGATCAATGAGGGTGGCCGCTGCGGAGATGGCGTAGTCACAAGGCTGCGGATCCCCAGGGCCATTGCTTAAGAACACGCCGTCCGGCTTGAGTGCCAACACCTCCTGGGCAGACGTCTGCGCGGGAACCACGGTCAAGCGACACCCCCGACTGACCAACATGCGCAATATATTGCGCTTGACCCCAAAGTCGTAAGCCACGACATGAAAACGCCCTTGCGGCACGCGCGCGTACCCGGCCCCCAAGGCCCATTCTGACTCCGTCCAGTCATACGGCTTTTGGACAGACACCACGCGCGCCAAGTCTTGCCCGGACATGGACGGTGCATGCCGTGCGCTTTGAATCACCTGGTCAATCTCCGCCGCGGTGGGCTCATGACCGGCCGCGAACGCGTGAATGCTGCCATTTTGGGCACCGGTGGAGCGGAGGACGCGGGTGAGACGGCGGGTGTCGATGTCGGCGATAGCCACCGTACCCTCTTGCCGCAGATAGTCAGACAAGGACAAGGTCAGGCGGAAGTTCGACGCCCTCAACGGCAGATCACGGATGACGAGACCGGATGCATGCACTTTGGACGCTTCGATGTCCTCTGCGTTCACGCCATAGTTGCCGATGTGCGGGTAGGTCAGCGTGACGATCTGACGGCAGTAGCTTGGGTCGGTCAAAATTTCTTGATAACCCGTGAGCGCCGTGTTGAACACGACCTCCCCCACTGTGGTGCCGACGGCAC
>CAZCJB010000007.1:0-41429 GCA_964498795.1 uncultured Rubrivivax sp.
GCAAGCCGCGATGCTGGAATGGGCCCCAGGAACTCCCCTGATGTCTCGTGACAATGTGGACTCGATGAAAGTGCCCAATGTGGCCACCGGGGCTTGTCCTGGGCTGCAAGACCTGGACATCCGGGTCTCGTCACTGGAGTCCATCATCCCCACCTATCTCACTCGGCGCTGAACGTGACTTCACTCGGGCCTGATTGAACGCAGTGATGGCCGCTCCTGAGGACCCCATCCGCCGCCTGACGGGACGTTGCTTCCGAGTGGGAGGTTGCGTGCGCGATGCCCTATTGGGGCTTCAGTCCAAAGATCGCGACTGGGTGGTGGTGGGGTCATCGCCCCAGGAGATGTTGGCGGCCGGATTTGAGCCGGTGGGAAAAGACTTCCCCGTCTTCCTGCACCCACATACACACGAAGAATTTGCGTTGGCGCGCACTGAACGTAAATCGGGGCCGGGCTACCACGGCTTCACGTTTCATGCGTCACCTGAGGTCACCCTGGATCAAGATCTCGCGCGCCGTGATCTGACCATCAATGCCATGGCCTTGGACGACGCAGGTCACCTGATCGATCCGTTTTTGGGCGAGCGAGATCTGCGCGAAGGTGTGCTGCGCCACGTATCGCCGGCCTTTGCCGAAGACCCCGTCAGGTTGTTGCGCACGGCGCGATTTGCCGCGCGCTTCGAGCAATTTCGCGTCCACTCCGGTACGTTACAACTGATGCGCCAATTGGTGGAGGAAGGGGAGGTGGATGCCCTGGTCGCCGAACGCGTGTGGCAAGAACTCTCTCGGGGCCTGATGGAAGCGCATCCCGGACGAATGCTGGCGGTGCTGCGAAGTTGTGGCGCCCTCAAGCGCCTGCTGCCAGAAGTGGACCGGCTGTGGGGAGTACCCCAGAGCCCCACGCATCATCCGGAGGTGGACACGGGTGTCCATCTGCTGCGGGTGTTGGAAGAGTGTGCCCGCTCTCAAGCCCCCTTGCCGGTGCGTTGGGCCTGCCTGATGCACGATCTGGGCAAAGGCACCACACCGCCTGAGCAATGGCCTCGCCACATCGGCCATGAGCAGCGGGGTGCCACATTGGCGCGGCAGGTGGCCGAGCGCTTCAAGGTGCCCAGCGACTGCCAAGCCCTGGCTGACGTGGTCGCCCGTGAACATGGACACATTCACCGCAGCGACGACTTGGGGCCAGAGGCCCTGCTTCGGCTGCTGGAGCGTTGCGATGCCTTGCGACGCCCTGAGCGTTTTGCGCAAGTGTTGTGGGCTTGTGAATGTGACGCCAATGGCAGAGGGGACCGGCAAGAGGGAGAGCTAGCGCCTGCTTATCAGCCTCGCAGGCGATTGGCCCACGCATTGGATGTCGTCTTGGCCACCGACACCCGTGCCACCTTGGCGCAGGCTCAAGCGCAAGGGTGGAGCGGCCCACGCATTGGACAAGCCATTCGTCAGGCGCGCATCGCGGCATTGAGCCAATGGGCGGAGTGATTGCCCCTCAGACCCCTTTAAGCCCTCACAACCGATGCATCCGATCTCCCCGTGAAAATCCTACGGGATCCAAATTCAAGCCACGGCCAATGGCCAACACCTTGAACAACTCCCCCATTTCGTGCTCGGCCCACAAGAGCTGCGCGCGCGATCGCTGGACCGCATCGGCCTTGGACAGCCACTGGTCGATGCCACAGTTGAAGAGAAAGTTCGCCTGACTGGTGTACCCCAAGACATCAGCACCTGCGTCCTGAGCAGCCAGGGCCATGGCCGTGAAGTCCACATGCACCGTGATGTCTTTGAGCCCCACGTCCTTGAGTGGGTCGCCGTCCGATTGATGGGCGCGATGACACATCAAGGTGCCCTGGCTGCGCTGGGGGTGGTACATCTCGGCCTGGGGAAAGCCGTAGTCGATCAACAGGGCCATGCCCCGATTCAGCCGATGCGCCAAACTCGCCATGAAGGCTTGTGCTTGGGGCTGGATTTCGATCACGGTACCTGCGGGCCAGGCCACCTCCACGGGAGGTCTCAAGCGTGTCGGTCGATCGGCAAAGGTGAGTTGGCCTTGATGACCCGTCACACCTCGTTCGTGCCAACCCTGCCCATCAAAGGTCAACAGGGTGACGGGCATGGCATCGAGCACCTCATTGCCCACGACCACCCCCTGGATGGACTCGGGCCACTGCGTCGCCCAAACGACACGGTCCCCCCATGCGGCCAAGCGCTCTCGCTGACGTTGCTGCAATCCGCCCGAAACCTCCACGATGGTGTAGCGCTGCACGCGCGAGCCCAAGGCCCCCAGCAACTGCTCGGCCAAGGCGCCCGACCCGGCGCCAAACTCCACCACCAGATCTGAGTCACTGGCGCGCAAGGCCTCGTCCACCTGAACCGCCAAGGTCTGGCCAAACAGCGGCGACAATTCGGGGGCCGTGACAAAATCACTGCCTGTCTCGGGTCGATGCCCGAAAGGCAGGGTCCCCCGGGCGTAATACCCGAGACCTGGGGTGTACAGAGCGGCATGCATGAACCGCTCAAAAGAAATCCAGCCACCGTGCGCAGCGATGTCCCTGACGATGTGGGCCGTCAAGGTGGTCGATACACTGTCAATCTGTTGATCCGCCATTGGCGCCATTGTAGAAACCATGAGCCACCGACCTGTTGTCCTCGTCACCGGCGCCGCCCGTCGGGTGGGGCGGAGCATCGCCCTGGATTTGGCGCATCAGGGCTTCGATGTAGCGGTGCACTTTCATCGCTCCGCGGCCGACGCGCAGGAGGTCGTTCATGCCGCTCGCGAGCGAGGTGCGCGAGCGCATTCCTTCGGCGCTGATCTGAGCGACGAAGGCGCGGCGCGCGCGCTGGTCCCCGACGTGGTGCGCCATTTTGGAGCGCTGGACGCGGTGGTCAACAATGCGTCAGCCTTTGCGTACGACGATTTGAACTCATTCGGCTACGCCACCATGCAGCAACAAATGGCCGCCAACGCCGGCGCCGCGGTGGTGTTGGCACAAGGACTGCATCGGCATCGGCTTCAGTCCACCACAGGCACGTCGACGGACAACCCCGCGTGCGTGGTCAACCTGCTGGACCAAAAGCTGTGGAACCCGAACCCGGACTATTTTTCATACACCATGTCCAAGGCCGCCCTGGAGTCGGCCACCACCATGTTGGCCATGGCGCTGGCTCCCCAGGTACGGGTGTGCGGCGTGGCGCCCGGGGTGACTTTGTTGTCTGGTGACATGAGCGCCAAAGAGTTTGACCGCGCGCATCAGATGACGCCCCTGCGCAGATCTTCCACCCCTGAAGACATCGCTCAGGCCGTTCGATTCCTTTTGCAGTCACCCGCCATCACTGGCACCACGTTGCTCGTCGATGGTGGCCAACATCTCCACGGTCAACCGCGTGATGTGATGTTCCTCGCCCGCCATCCCACTTGAACCTCAAGCCTCATCCGCTTCAATCCTCTATGTCCTTGTTGCACCCCGATCTCGCCGGCTGTCGCCGATTGTTTTTGCGCAACTATGAGATGCAGGTCCGCCTGGGCGTCCATGACTTCGAGCGACAGGGTCCTCAGCGTGTGCTGGTGAACGTGGACCTTTACATTCCGCTGTCGCAGAGCACGCCTGAATCGGACGAGCTGCAGGAGGTGGTGGACTATGACTTCATCCGCCGATGCATCGCACAACGCGTGGCCGAAGGCCACATCCAGTTGCAAGAAACCCTGGTGGACGATTTGCTGCGCATCCTGCTGGCCCACCCCAAGGTGCGGGCGGCCCGAGTCTCCACCGAAAAGCCCGACGTGTACCCCGACTGTGACGGCGTGGGGGTAGAAGTCTTCGGCGTGAATCCGGCCTGACCCCTCACTCACTCGCCATTGCTCATGTCCACCTCAGACCCTGACGTTCGCAAGTCTGCCTTCGAGGCCAACAAGCTCAGCAAGCGCCTGCACCGGCAGGTAGGTCAGGCCATCACCGACTTTCGGATGATCGAAGACGGCGACAAGGTCATGGTCTGTCTGTCGGGCGGCAAGGACAGTTACGCCTTGTTGGACATCTTGTTGTCGATGCGGCAACGTGCCCCCATCGATTTCCAGATCGTGGCCGTGAATCTCGATCAAAAGCAGCCTGGATTCCCAGCGGACGTACTGCCGCGGTATCTGGAGGCGCGTGGGGTGGACTTTCACATCGAGAACCAAGACACCTATTCCATCGTCAAGCGTTTGGTCCCCGAGGGAAAAACCTTGTGCAGCCTGTGTTCTCGGTTGCGCCGAGGCATTCTGTACCGCGTGGCCAGCGAACTCCAAGCCACCAAGATCGCCTTGGGACACCATCGCGATGACATGGTGGTGACGTTGCTCATGAACATGTTCTTCGGGGCTCGGCTCAAAGGCATGCCGCCCAAGCTTGTCAGCGACGACGGCCGGCATGTGGTCATCCGCCCTCTGGCGTATGTGGCCGAAACGGACCTCGAGCGATGGGCTCAAATTCGCGAGTTCCCCATCATTCCTTGTTCGTTGTGTGGCAGCCAAGACAATCTGCAACGCGTTCAGGTGAAGAAGATGATCCGCGACTGGGAGCGCCAATATCCAGGCCGGATCGATAACCTCTTCAACGCCATGGGCCATGTGGTGCCGTCACACCTCATGGATCGGAACCTTTACCCCTTTACCACCCTCCAACCGACTGGTGTGGCCGACGCCTTGGGGGATCGGGCCTTCGATGATGAGGAGGCTTGCGCGGCCTCAACGCCGAGTGCGCCTGCCACGATCACGCTGCGTCAATCCGACTGATCAACGGCCAGCGCCGAACGAGGAGGGGGTATGAATCGCCGTGGATGGATGGGACTGGTGAGCGTGGGTCTCGCTCTGTCAGGATGCGCGGGCGTGCGCACTGTCACCTGTGAGGTCAGCACCTTTGGGCATTGGCCGGCGCAACGCGCCCCGGGCACTTATGCCTTTGAACGTTTGCCATCCCAACAGGCTCAGGGGCAAGACAGCGACCAGCTGGAGGCCTGGGCTCGACCGGCCCTGCAAGCTGCCGGCTTCAAGCCCGCACCTTCCGGGGTCGAACCTGAATTTCTGGTTCAACTCGGGGCGCGCGTGACACGTTTCGATCGCAGTCCTTGGGACGATCCGCTGTGGTGGCGGGGCGGCTACAGCCCTTGGCGCTTTCGGCCCTGGGGGGGTCCTTATTGGGGATGGGGTCGCCGAGCCGAGTCTCCAAGGTATGAAAGAGAAGTGGCCGTTTTGCTGCGAGACCGGCGTACCGGCGAACCTCTGTATGAAGCAAGGGCCAGCAACGACGGATTCTCAGAGGGAGTTAGCACTTACTTGTCTGCCCTTTTCATCGCTGCGATGAAGGACTTTCCTGCGGTCATTCCCAACGCCCACGAAGTCAGCGTGACTCTCCCGGTGGGCCCATGACTGGCCCCGAGCAGACCCAAGGCCGCAGCGTCATCGCTTGCCACCTGAGGAGGCCAAGGCCCTCAAGTCATCGCCCCAGGCTTTGAGCTTTTCTTGGGCGTGTTGGCGTTGGGTCTGCGACGTCGAATTGTGAAGTTCGGCCACCAAGTTGCAATTGGCTTGCATGACCCGCTGTTCGTAGACGGGCGCATCCCCTCGACGCCATGAGACCCAGCGCTCTTTCAAGCCACGCATCAAGACCAGCGCGCGCTCACGGTCCGGGCGCTCGGTGGCGTTCGTCGTCACTTGCCGAAGGGTTTTCAAGATATCTTGCTGTTGTGCCGTGCGTTGGGCATACCAAGCTTGGGCGTCGAAAGGCGCGGCGCGGAGTTGCGCACTCAACAGGCGCTTTTGGGACGGCTCCAGACGTCCATACAAGGTTTGGGCTCGGTCAATGGTCCGCTCCAGTGATGCCTCGAACCGCTCCTGGGGTTTGGGCTGCAAAAATTCTTTGCGGTACTCGGCATTTTTCTTGGCGTACTTGGCCTCCAGATGATCAATCTGCGCCGGCTGCAGCGAACGCGTCGCCTCCACCACCAGAGGCAGCGCCTGGTCGATGGCCAGCTCATAACGCCCCCGCAGATCTTCGGCCCACCGACACACTTGCTCGGCCGTGACCGGCTCCGAGAGCTCACGCTGGGTTCGATCGAGCCACTGAGCATAGTCGGGGAGCTGAGTCCGGCGGTGCCAATCAAACCAGCTGGAGATGGCCGGGCGAATCAAAGGTTGCTGGGCATCCGTGAGGTCGAAATAGCCATCCAGCCACCATCTCACCACCGTGGGCCCTTGGTCATAGGCCAGGCGGACCGCGCTGCAACCGGCCAACAAAGTGGCCGCAAGGGTGGTCGTCAAGCCGATAATCAAGGCTTGTCGACACCGAATGAAGAAAGACGTGCGCATGGCGTTGAATGTGGTCATCATGGCTGCGGGCAAGGGCACCCGCATGAAATCCTCTTTACCGAAAGTGCTGCACCGACTGGCGGGACGCCCTCTATTGCAACACGTCATGGGCACCGTCGCTGCGCTCAAACCCGCAAAATCGGTCATCATCACCGGGCACGGTGCCGATGAAGTGGAGTCTGCCCTGGCAAACAGTGGTGCGGCTTTTGTCCGGCAAATGCCGCAATTGGGCACTGGGCACGCTGTGCAGCAAGCCATTCCGGCCCTGGACGATCAAGCCACCACCACCTTGGTGCTCAACGGTGACGTCCCGTTGTTGCGAGCCTCTACCGCCCACGCCTTGGCGCGAGCCTGCGAGGGTCAATGTCTGGTGCTGCTGACGGTGGTGCTGGATGACGCCACAGGTTACGGCCGCATCCTGCGCGACTCACAGGGCCACGTGCTGGGCATCGTGGAGCACAAAGACGCCAATGACGACCAACGACTCATTCGAGAAATCTACACGGGCAGCTTGGCCGCGCCCACCTCAGCCCTCAAGCGCTGGGTGTCTTCACTCAAGAATGACAATGTACAAAAGGAGTATTACCTCACCGACATCGTGGCCATGGCCGTGGCCGAGGGAGTTCGCGTAGTCACCGTTCACCCTGACAGCGAGACCGAGGTCTTGGGCGTGAACAGCCCCGTTCAGTTGGCCGATTTGGAGAGAAGGTATCAGCACCTTCAAGCCGTGGCCTTGATGGAATCCGGCGTGCGCCTGGCGGACCCTGCGCGCATCGATGTGCGCGGCACATTGACTTGCGGCGCCGACGTGGACATCGACGTCAACTGTGTGTTCGAAGGGGCCGTCTCGCTGGGTGATGGGGTGCGCATCGGTGCGCACTGTTGCGTTCGCAACGCCGACATCCAAGCCGGCGCAGTGATCCACCCCTACACCCACATTGATGGCGAGTCCATGGGAGTCACGGTAGGCCCAGGCGCGCTGGTGGGCCCCTTTGCCCGATTGCGTCCTGGGGCTGTATTGGGTGCTGAAGTGCACATCGGCAACTTTGTGGAGGTGAAGAATTCCACGTTGGCCGCAGGGGCCAAAGCCAATCACCTGGCCTACTTGGGAGACGCCACGGTCGGCGAACGTGTCAACTACGGGGCAGGCAGCATCACGGCCAATTACGATGGGGCGTTCAAGCATCGCACCGTCATTGAGGCCGATGCACACATCGGCAGCAATTGTGTGCTGGTGGCTCCCGTGACCATCGGAGCGGGCGCCACCATTGCGGGCGGGTCCACCATTGCGAAAGACGCACCTGCAGGGCAACTCACCGTCGCTCGCGCGCGTCAGGCCAGCCTGCCAGGATGGAAACGCCCTCAAAAGCCGGTCAAGAAGACGCCCTGAAGGTGTCGAGCGCCAAGCACAAATCATCCCAGGCCTTGGCCTTGTCGGGGAGATTTCGCAACAGATAGGCCGGGTGGTAAGTGACGATCAGTGGCACCCCTTGATAGCGGTGCACCCGGCCCCGGAGTTTGCCAATGGCCTCCTCGGTGCGCAACAGTGCTTGCACGGCAAAGCGCCCCATGGCCAGAATGACCTTGGGCTGAAGCAACTCGATCTGGCGCTGCAAGAACGGCTCACAGCACGACATTTCCGAGCGTTCTGGATTGCGGTTACGAGGGGGGCGGCATTTCAGGGTGTTGGCAATGTAGACCTGACAGCCTGGATCCAACTGGGGATCGGATGACCGGGTCAAGCCCACCGAGCGCAGCATCTGGTCGAGAAGTTGCCCAGCGGCCCCCACAAAGGGTTCACCGCTCAGGTCTTCTTGCTCACCCGGAGCTTCGCCAACCACCATCCATTGCGCACCCGTGGCGCCAACGCCAAAGACGGTTTGGGTTCGGCTTTGACTCAAGCTGCAGGCGCGGCACTCGGCGACTGCCTTGGCGAGGTTCGACCAGTCCAGGCCTGAGGTGTCGATGCGCTCAGGCGCAGGCTGCAGCGTCGGCGGCTGCGCAGGCACCGTTGGTGGGGCAGGGGCAGGGGGCGATGGGCTTAAGGACGGAGTCGCTGTGGCCAGGCTAGAGATGGAAGCTTGAACGGCAGGGGCCTCCCACGGCGCCTGCCACATGGGGATGCCCATCTCTTTGAGCATGGCCACCTGACGTGCTGAAAAACGCTGCGTGGCGGTCATGACGGTCCCCCGATCAGCGGAAGACGCATCACGACAGCATCCTCCCGCCGGCTGGAGGCCGCGGGGTAATAACCGCGTCGCAGACCCACGCGAGAAAAGCCCCGCTTTTCGTAGAGGTGAAGCGCACGCTGGTTGCTCGCGCGCACCTCCAACCACAAGGTCTTGGCTTGCGCAGCGACGGCTTGCGTGTGAATGCGATCCAACAAAGTACGGGCATGCCCTTGTCTTTGACGACTGGGGGCCACTGTGAGGTTGAGAAGGTGCAATTCTTCCACGCCAGGCATGGCCACAAAATAGCCCACCAACGCCTCTGGACCAGATCCGTCCAGCAACAAGTCAGCCATATAGCCCGATTGCAGGGAGTCTCGGAAATTCCCCCGGCTCCAGGGAAAACTGTAGGCACGAACCTCCACGTCCAAGACCCGATCCAGGTCATCTTCCCTCATCGCACGGAAGGTCCAACCCCTTGGGAGTGCTTCGCTCATGACACGGGGCCCATCGGACGTGGTGGCGTGATGTGGGGGTTCGCACCCCCATGGGCCAACAAGGCTTCCCGCTGCGCAGTCGTCAACGCCACTTTGTCGCGCAAATAGATGGGCAAGGCGTGTTCAGGTTCAACGGCATGCCCTTGCGCAAAGCGCCACTGGGCCAGCGAGAGCAAGGCTTTGGCTCGCTCGGGTGCATCCCACACCATCTCCTCCTTCAGGCCCTGGAGCAGATGCACGCCAGAACCTGCCAGCGCACGGGGCCAGCCGCCCCAACGACCGCACAAGTCTTGAGGATCGCACAAGGCCGGCTCGCCAGTAACGTCCCAACCGAGAGCATGCCGGCGGTAGCGCGCCGCATACAACTCGCCCATTCGGGCGTCCATGACCACCCCCACCTCCTCGCCATCGAGAGACCGACCCTGCCCGATCCAGGCGGCTTCAGCCACCAGCATCAAGCTGTCCACAGGCACCACCGGAACACCTGCACCCAGGGCCAACCCCTGCGCCACCGCACACGCCGTGCGCAGACCCGTGAAGGCGCCAGGACCCACACCAACGGCGATGGCTTGGAGACCTTGCATGGGCAATGCGGCCTGCGCGAGCAACTGGGCGATCTGCCTCAACAAGACCTTCGAAGCCTGAGCGCCACCCGCTCCTTGCCAATAATGTGGCCGACCATGCGCGTGCAGCGCCACGGACATCTCCTCTGTGGAGGTGTCAATCGCCAAAATTGCGAGATGCGGAGACGGCAAGGCCATGGCTCAGAGTGTAGCTATGCGATGATGGCTCGGTCGCCAAAGCTCGAAGCAATTCATGGAACTCACACTGACCGACGGGGTCGGCTATGCGGCCGCCGCATTGACCACGTTCTCCTTCGTGCCTCAGGCCATACTCACGGTCAGATCCAAGGATGTCAGTGGCATCTCTTTGGGCATGTACAGTGCCTTCACCGTAGGCATTGCGCTATGGTTGGTCTACGGCTGGCAATTGGGCGCTTGGCCCATCATCATCGCCAACACGCTCACGCTGATCCTGGCTGGAATCATTCTGTTCACCAAGGTACGCGTGGAGCTCCAGCGTGAAAAAAGCCCTCAGAGCTCTGAGGGCTTGAGTGGGTCGTCGAGGGATCAGAACTTGTAAGACGCGCCGATCGAATAGACCACGGGGCGGAAGTCGATGCTGGTGGTCAGCACGGTGCTGGCCACGCCCACCACGTTGGAGCGAACGTCCAAGGAAGATGCGCTGGCGTAAAGCCCCAGTTGCCGCGTGATGGCATAGTCCACCCCGCCCACCCAGGCCACGCCCATGGACTCACTCATCTGAACACTGGGTGCGAGTTTGGATTGAATGCTCACGAACTTGGTGTAATTCAGACCCAGCCCAACGTAGGGCCGAAGCGCATCGCCAGGCGATCCAAAGTGGTAGTTCACAAACACCGTGGGCGCCACGTTCTTGGCCGACAACACGTTGTCGCCCAAGAACGCCACACTGCCTGTCGCTTTGGATTTCACCGTCGGGGGAATGCCGAGCACCAATTCCACGCCGACGTTGTCAGTCAGCGCACGCTCGACCGTGAACACGGCCGTGCTCGCGTTCCCCACTTGTGCATCCGCACCGGCGGGGATGCCAATGCCCGAGATGCCAGTGGTCTTGGAGTGCGTTTGGTATCGAATCCCACCGACCTTCACGGTGAGCCCATCGGCGAAGGCCGCTCCAGCAGCCAGCCATGCCACCGCCGAGGCAGCAAGAATTTTCAAATGCAGCTTCATCATGGTGATCCTTTTGTGGCCGTTCAGAACCAGCCGTAAGACTGGAGCAGCTTGGTGGCGGTATCACTCAATACTTTGTGACCCCCGGTTGTGGGATGCACCCCGTCGGCAAACTGCCAGGTGTTCACATCTGCTCCCGCACGGATGCCGTTGTAGGGCGCACCGGCAGTGGAGTTGCAAAACAGCGAGGAGCCATCCGTCACTGCCCCCCCCGTGATGGCCGCGATCTTGGTGGCATCACATGTGGGTACTGTGTTGTTGACGAGACCATATTTGGCCGGATTGGCATACACATCTTTGAAGAGTGCGTTGGCATCCACCAGCTGAACGGGCTGGTCTTTGAGCCCCTCACGCAGCCACAGGTTGAAGATGTCCACCAGCCCGGTCAGGGTCTGCCTGCCCGAAGCCGAAAGGGTGGAACCAAACGGCGTCTGGGACGAATCCGGCAGGTTCCACACCATCACATACTTTGCACCCTTGGCCAATATTTGGTCTTTGACGTAGCCGGCCAGCGCCGTGGCCGCCGTCTTCAACTCTGTTTGCGCCGCCGTTTGGGCGTCCAAGAGGAGGGCGCTGGCCTGATCGGCGGTGATCTTGCCCGCCATCGCATCACTTTGAATCTGCGTGGCCTTGGCCGACAGCACGCTGGATTGCACGAAAACGTCGTTGTTACCCCCAAAGACCACCACCAAATCGGTGGCCTTGAACGTCCCGAAACGCGCTAGGTGGTTGGCAATCTGGGTCGACATCGGCACGGTCAACGCCCCACCGGACTTGCCAATGCCATTGGGATCGGTCACACGGGAGCCGCCCTGGCCATAGGCGGTGCAGGTGTTGGCCAGGGCCGGGTTGGCCGCCGCCGGACACTTGACCGAGCTGCCCGCAAAGCCCACCTCTCCCGGGGTGAGGGTCAAACCCAAGGTTTTGGCCAGGTTCTCCACCCAAACCGTCGCTGTGGCACTGTTGTTGGTGAACCGTCCGCCAAAGTAGGGAGCAGCTCCATTGCCCGTGAGCGAGGTCGCGGGCGCGTAGGTCCCCGCATCGCTCAGGCTGTCACCAAAAGACACCAGGGACGTGAAATTGCCTTTGGTTGTGGGCGCTCCCATGGGAGAGCCAGTGCCCGGGACATAGGGTTCGCTGCCGCCGCATGCCGCCAGCAGGGCCAAGGCGACTACGGCAATTCCGCCCAGTCTGAGGTGCTTCATCTCATCTCCTCCACCAGTTCTGCCCAGTGGTCAGACCTGGGCTCCATCCTTACAACAGCGCAGACTATATCGGCTGGGTCTGGGCCCGAGACCAGGGGGTTTCCCGCGAAGTGAGTCCTTCGAGACCTGGCAACTTAGAACGGATTGCCCCTGGCGCGCGCCAGTGCCAACGCGCCGAGCTGCCGGTGCCCGCCGGTGCCTAGCCAGCGGTCGCTCGCCCAAAGCCAACCCTCTTTGGCAATCCCTTGATTGCTCAGGTCTTGGGTGGTGCATTCCGGCAGCGGAACACCACAGGCCGCGGTGGTGGCATCGGTCAACCCGAAGTAAGAGGGCGCCTTGTTGGCCGTTTGAATGAATTCGTCTGCCAGCACCAGGCCAATGTAGCGGCCATCGTTCAGGATGTTCACGCGGATCCGGCCGTTCATGGCAAAGGCCAGATCTGACAGCAGGGCGACCCCGGCGGTGCCTTGAGCCTGGCCGTAAGGTGACAGACCCACGTCAGGCACCGTCGACACCACCACCTTGGCCCCCAGCTTCACCAGCCGATTGACCTGGGAAGCCACCATCTCACCCCGTTGGCGGGCGATGGCAATGACCTCATCACGGGTTTTGGACGGATAAAGGCGGTACAGGTCGATGAGGTCGTTGGTCCCCACCTGAACCGTCACCAGGTCAGTTTCCAAAAATCCGCCTGCCCCGACCTGAGCGTCCACCTGCAGGGCAAAGTCTTCGACCCGGGCGTCGGCGCGCGCTCTTACATAGGCCTTTTCCTGTCCGGAGCTCAAGGGGCACTCGGCAAATCCAAAGCCATAAGAGGCCGCCACGACTTGGATCCAGATGGGGGAGGCATTGCAATCCAGAGTGGTGCCATCGGCGCCAAACGCATTGATGGAGTACTTGTGGCCGGCTGGCGTGATCACGCTGGCCTCGTCTCCAAATGCAATCAGGCGGGACGGCACGAAAGCCTGAATCTGGCTCGTCCCTCCGCCACAAGACACCAAGAGCGCCACCGTCGCCATCGCGGCGAATTGGGCAAGGAGACAACGAACAACTGTGAGCATTTGAAACTTGAAACTCGAAAACAAAACTCGGCAGCGACCTACCCAAGGGCAAGTCTCAGCGGTAGGAGGCTCGCTGTAGCCGATCACGCACCCCGTCCCAGACCGAATCTGAGGGGGGGGCCTCCACCCATATCGCGACCACCTGGGCCTCATCAAAGTCACGCAAGACTGCGAACAACTCATGCGCCACCCAACCCGGATTGTCAGGCATCTCACGCCACACCAGGCCGGGCTGACCCACGATGAGGTGGCGCGAATATACGCCCACCCGCGAATCGGCGCCCGCTTGGGCCCGCTGAGTCACCCTGGCGGCGATGGCGGACGAGGTCAACAGCTCCACGGGCGCGCTGGGCGCATAGTGAGCCGACAGAGCGCCGGAAACCCGCGGCGAGGCTCGATCGGGTTCTTGCAGGGGCATTCCCAGTGCCGATTCGAGTTGCGCACGACCTACTGTACCGGGGCGCAGCAGATAGGGCCTGTCTCGCGTGCAGTCCACAATGGCAGACTCGATGCCTTCGCGGCAAGGCCCTCCATCCAACACCATCAGCTCAGCGCCAAATTCGGTGGCCACATGGGCGGCCTGTGTGGGGCTCACACGACCGAACCGGTTGGCGCTGGGCGCAGCCAAGCCATAAATTCCTCGCTGGGCCAAGGCACGTAGAAGCGCGGCTGCCAGGGGGTGGTCGGGACAGCGAAGCCCCACCGTGGGGAGCCCCGCAGCCGCCTTGCTGGCCTGTCCCTCCCGACGACGCACCACCAAAGTCACCGGGCCCGGCCAAAACTTTGCTGCCAGCGCGCGAGCCATGTCGGGCAATGGTTCGCAGAAAACTTGAGCAGCCTCCAGATTTTGAACATGGACGATCAGCGGATGGTCACTGGGGCGCCCTTTGGCGGTGAAGATGCGTCCGACGGCTGCATCGTCATCGGCGCGCGCAGCCAGGCCATAGACGGTTTCCGTGGGAATGGCTACCAGTTGACCTGCTGCCAAAGCAGCCACGGCCGCTTCAATGGCGTGAGGGTCGGATCCAGACAAGGTGGGCATGCAAACTCAAAGTGGCGGCATTGAGACCCTGGACAAGCTCAGCGCAGCGAGGGCGACTCAGGCAGCCCGAGCAGCGCCGCAGCCCGATTCGCCACCCCCGCGGCGGTGGCCAGTTCGTCGCCAGTGATCGTGAGATGCCCCATCTTGCGGCCTCGTCGCGGCTCAGACTTGCCATAGAGATGCAGATGTGCCCCGGGCAACGCCAACACTTGGTCCCATGCCGGGGCCTTGGGCGCGGCCGAGGCGTTGGCAAACCAAAGATCGCCGAGCAGATTGATCATGACAGAGGCCGAGTGCATCCTGGGTGAGACCAAGGGCAATCCTGCCAACGCCCGAACCTGAAGTTCGAACTGAGACACGTCACAGGCATCGATGCTGTAGTGACCGGAATTGTGGGGACGAGGGGCCATCTCATTGGCCAGAATGCGCCCATCCGTCAATAAGAAGAACTCCACGCACAGTACGCCCACATAGTTCAGATCCGCAGCGAGTTGATCCGCATAGGCGCTGGCCTGCTCGCGCACTTCAGGGGTCAACACGGGAGCTGGGACTTGGGTAACCGCCAAAATGCCTTCGCGATGGAGGTTTTGTTGCACGGGCAAGTGAACGCACTCTCCCCGCGGATTTCGGGCCACGATGACGCTGAATTCCGCCTGGAGCGAGACGCGCTTTTCCACCAAGCAGGTCACTCTCGCGAGCTGGTCCCACGCCGCGTGCAGATCGGCACGCCGCGCCACGCTCACCTGCCCCTTGCCGTCGTATCCCAGAGTCGACGTTTTGAGCACGGCAGGGAACAAGTCATCGAACATCGTCAGCAAATCTGACGGTGACTCGAGCACCGCATGCGGCACGCAGGGCACACCCGAGGCCACAAATCGTGCTTTTTCACGGGCTCGGTGTTGACACACGCCCACCGCCTGAGCCGACGGCGCCACCGGCTTGACCCGCGCAAGTTGCTCCAGGGCTTGAGCGGGCACGTTTTCAAATTCGGTCGTGATGGCATCGCACAGGTCGGCCAAGCGCTGCAGGGACTTTGCATCGAGGTAGTCACCGACGATGTGCGCATCAGCGACACGGCCGGCAGGGCTGTCAGGATCGGGGTCCAACACCACGGCGCAATAGCCCATCGCTTGCGCCGCATGCACAAACATGCGCCCCAATTGGCCGCCACCCATCACGCCCAAGGTCACTCGGCGCGAGGGGTCATCCGGACTGCGATCTGGAAGCAGCACTGACATCGACACGTGATCCTAAAAAGTGGGCTTAAAGCGGAAGCTGCGGGGTCATCGCCCGAGCTGCGGCGGTTTGCTCGGCCCTCCAGGCTTGCAATCGCCGCTGCAGAGGTGGATCACTCTGCGCCAGGATGGCCACCGCGAACAGCGCCGCATTGGCCGCTCCGGACGTCCCGATCGCAAAGGTGGCCACGGGAATGCCTTTGGGCATTTGCACAATGGAATACAGCGAATCCACCCCTTGCAAGTGCCGACTGGGCACAGGCACGCCCAAGACGGGCACGGTGGTCTTGGCCGCCAACATGCCTGGCAAGTGGGCCGCACCGCCAGCTCCCGCGATGATGATCTGCACACCCCGCGAAGCGGCAGATTCGGCGAATTCAAACATGTCATCCGGCATGCGGTGCGCCGACACCACCTGCGCGGAAAACGCCACGTCCAATTGCCGCAAGACGTCTGCAGCAGCACTCATCGTGTCCCAATCGCTCTGGGAGCCCATGACCACCGCCACGGGTGGGGCTGCGGACTCAGGTTTCATCACACATCTCCCATCGTTGAGGTTCAAGGCGGTTGGCATTCAGGGCCGCACGCAAACGCTGCCAGCTCTGAAACCCCTCGGACCGAACCTCCGACCGCAAGGCTCGAAGGGGGTTGGCCCCAGGGCTCGGCCAGGCTTCATCGTAACCGCTGATCACACTCGCTTCCAACGCCACCTCCCACGTCCTCCAGCGCTGCAAGGGGGGCCACGTCTGCAACAACAGTGCGTCCAAGCCCGGCGGGCTGTGTGCCACGTGAGGCAGGTCGGTGGCTTGCGTGAGCAGACCCCGGCTGTCAGAGCTCACGCAGTGCGCGATGCACCACCATCGGTCCGCTTGCCACTGTGCAAGCGATCGGCCACCTGAGCCCCCTGGCTCGGCCGGTAGCGCTTTCACCCCGTCCCACGCGAGAGCGTAATGACCATTCATGACCTGCCATGTCGATTGAGCCAGCGTCAGGCGAGGGCGCAAGGCCCGCAACGCAGGGCTGCGGGTCAAACTCAAATAGTTGAGCGCGCCCTCGATCAATTGGCCAGACGACGCCAGGTCGGCTGCAGATGGCTTGAACTGCCGATCCAACATGGCGGCCCAGCGCAGCCTTTGCAGTTGCCCCACGGCCGTGTCGTGCAACAAATGGCCGAGGGTGACACCATCACCTTCTCGGACCGCTTGTGCGCGAGCCCGACTGAACCACACGCTGGCCAAGGCACCCCAACCGGCCGCCAAGAACATATTGGCCAGGGTCAGCGCGCAACGTGCCAGCACCTCGTGGTGGCCAGGCTCAGCCACCGTCAAGACCTCGCGAATCGTGGCCGTGCACCGGTCCCATTGCTCGAGTTGTGCCTGATGGTGCGCGAGGCAGGCACCGGCCAGTCCACGAATTTCGGAGGATGACGGCATTCGGGACAGCCCATAGGCCCGCTCAAAGCGGTCTATGGCGGGCGCTTGCATTCCATCTCGATCCAGCAGCTGCCCTTCCACCAGACACAACGCGGCACTCAGCTGCGAAAACTCATGCCCCAAGAAACGCTGCCTCAGCCCTTGGACCAGCTCACGGCCCGCGGCCTCATCGCCCCACCGGACCAGGAGCGACGCCTTGCGCGCTTGCAGACATGCTTTGCGGCCCGCATGGGCCTCGCTCTGCAAATCCGCCTGAATTCGATCAAGGACCTTCATGACCCCTCAAGCCGTGAGCCAATGAAGAATCTTGAGGTAGCCTTCCCGCACCGATTCGAGCATCTCACGCAGACCCGGATCGTCGGCGGTGCGGACATCGCCGTGGGGACCTTGACCCGGATGGGCCTCAAGCCAGTCGCGCAAGGGTTGCTTGTCCAGACTCGGGGGATTGGCACCCACGCGGTAACCCTGCAGTGGCCAGAACCGCGAGGAGTCGGGCGTGAGCACTTCGTCCATCAAGACCACGCGCCCTGAGTCGTCGAGCCCAAATTCGAACTTGGTGTCGGCGATGATGATGCCGCGCTCCCTCGCATAAGCCGCAGCCGTGGAGTACAAGCGCAAGGCGATGTCGCGCACTTGTGCGGCCACCGCGGGGCCCACGCGTTGCTCCATGTCGGCGTAAGAAATGTTCTCATCGTGATCGCCCACAGCGGCCTTGGTCGCGGGCGTGAAAATAGGCTGGGGCAACTGGCTGGCCAATTGCAAGCCTGGAGGCAAGGTCACGCCACAAACCGTGCCCTGCGCGGCGTATTCTTTCCAGCCGGAACCCGCCAAATAGCCTCTCACCACGGCCTCGACGGGGATGGGGCGCAGGCGTTTGACCAGCATGGAGCGCGACCTGACGCTGGCCACTTCATCAGCAGCGACCACGCCTTCGGCCGGTTCCCCTGTCAGGTGGTTGGGCACGATATGCTGCAGCTTGTCAAACCAGAAGAGAGCCATCTGGGTCAGGATGACCCCTTTACCCGTGACGGGCAGCGGCAATACCCGGTCAAACGCGCTCATGCGGTCACTGGCCACCATGAGGATGCGGTCCGATCCGACCGCGTAGTTGTCTCGCACTTTGCCGCGTGCCAACAACGGCAGGGAGTGCAAGTGGGTCTCAAACACAGGGGGAACGTCGGCCAGAAGTCGGCTTAAATGGGCAATGTCGGGCATGGTCTTCAAGCGGGGTGAACCCTTCTTCAGGGCGAAAGCCTCGATTGTGCGCGCAACCCGCCCGTTGGCCCATCCCCCCAAAGAGGCGCGTGGGATGGCCCGCGAGCATGCCGGGCCTCAAGTGGACTCAGCCGCGTTCAAATCACGGTCTGTGCCAACGCACCGGACGCATAACGCGTCGCCACCTCATCCAAGCTCCAAGGCTTGATCTTCTCGGCCTGCCCAGCGCATCCGAACTCCAGATAGCGCTGGCGGCAGATGGCTTTGGCGGCCTCACGGGCGGGCTTGAGGTATTCGCGAGGATCAAACTTGCTCGGGTTTTCGTGCAAAAACCGGCGGATCGCACCGGTCATGGCCAAACGAATGTCGGTGTCAATGTTGATTTTGCGAACGCCGTGCTTGATCGCCTCTTGAATTTCTTCGATGGGCACGCCGTAGGTCTCCTTCATGTCGCCCCCGAACTCACGGATCTGGGTGAGCAGTTCTTGGGGCACGCTGGAACTTCCATGCATCACCAAGTGGGTGTTGGGGATGCGGCGGTGAATTTCCTTGATGCGTCCGATGGCGAGGATGTCACCCGTGGGCTTGCGGGTGAACTTGTAGGCGCCATGGCTGGTGCCGATCGCAATGGCCAGCGCGTCGAGCTGGGTCTTCTTGACGAAATCCGCCGCCTGTTCGGGGTCGGTCAACAACTGATCGCGGGTCATTGTGGCGTCCGTCCCATGACCATCTTCTTTGTCACCGCGCATCGTCTCCAGCGAGCCCAGACACCCAAGTTCACCTTCTACCGTCACCCCGACGCGGTGGGCTGCCTGGACCACCTCCTGAGTCACCGCGACGTTGTAGTCATAAGAGGAAATGGTCTTGCCGTCCGCCAACAGGGATCCGTCCATCATCACAGAACCAAACCCGAGTTCAATCGCACCGCGACACACTTCCGGGCTTTGCCCATGGTCCTGGTGCATCACCAACGGGATGCGCGGCCAGGCCTCGACGGCGGCTTGAATGAGGTGCTTGATGAAAGGCTCACCCGCGTACTTGCGCGCACCCGCGCTGGCTTGCAGGATGACGGGCGCGCCCACCTCGTCGGCGGCAGTCATCACCGCTTGCACCTGCTCCAGGTTGTTGACGTTGAAGGCCGGGATGCCATAACCGTGTTCGGCGGCGTGGTCCAAAAGTTGACGCATGGAAACCAGTGGCATGAAAGCACCTCGAAGAGCAATGAGAATCTGGGCATCCCGCCGAGATGTAACCGGCAGGTAACTGCTCAAATTTTACCGAGGTCCAACCTGCAGCGGGCTGACACCCCCTAGGTCACTGGAAATGCCCTTCCGAGGGGCTCAGTCCACCCGACAGACCTTGAGCATGTTGGTGCCTCCGGGGTAGCCCATGGGTTCTCCGCAGGTGATGGCATAGGTGTCGCCCGGCCGCAAGATCCCGCGACCAATCAACACCTTTTCGGCCTCCTTGAGCGCCAGGTCACGGTCTGCAAACAGCGGCGTGAGGATGGGCGTGACGTTGCGGTACAAGGCCATCTTTCGCTCGCTTTGCTGCTTGGAGGTGAGACCAAAAATCGGCACATGGATGTTGTGCCGGCTCATCCACAACGCAGTGGAGCCACTTTCGGTCAGGGCAATGATGGCCTTGCAGCCCAAATGGTGGGCCGTGAACAAAGCTCCCATGGCGATGCTCTGGTCAATGCGTCCGAAGCGCTTGTTGACGAAATCTCCGTCCAACTGAACCTCTTCGGCTCGCTCAGCCTCCAGGGCAATCAGGGCCATTTGCTCCACGGTCTCCAGCGGGTATTTGCCCGCAGCGGTTTCTGCGCTGAGCATGACGGCGTCGGTTCCGTCGAGCACCGCATTGGCCACATCACTCACCTCCGCGCGCGTGGGCACCGGGGCCAGGATCATGCTTTCCATCATCTGCGTGGCGGTGATGACGATCTTGTCCATTTCACGAGCCAACCGAATCATGCGCTTTTGCAGGGCCGGCACGGCCGCATTGCCCACTTCGACCGCCAAATCGCCTCGCGCCACCATGATGCCGTCGCTGGCGTGCAGAATGGCTTCCAGCTGAGGAATGGCCTCGCTGCGTTCGATCTTGGCAATCATGGCGGGCTTGTGCCGATGGGCCTCGCCAGCCACATTGGCCAGCTGGCGGGCCATTTCCATGTCCGTTGCGCTCTTGGGGAAACTCACTGCCAGGTATTCACACTGGAACGACATGGCCGTGCGGATGTCCTCCATGTCTTTGGCCGTCAGCGCCGGCGCAGTCAGTCCTCCGCCCTGCTTGTTGATGCCCTTGTGGTCTGACAACACCCCGCCCACTTTGACCAGGGTATGCACCTGCTCGCCGCGTACCGAGTCCACGGTCAAGACGATGAGCCCATCGTTGAGAAGCAGCACATCGCCGGGCTTCACGTCACGAGGCAACTCTTTGTAATCCAAGCCGACGATGTGGCCATCGCCAGGCTCGGTGCGTTGCGCATCCAAGACAAAGGGTTGGCCCACTTCCAGGGTGATCTTGCCTCCAGTGAACTTGCCCACCCGAATCTTGGGGCCCTGCAAATCTGCCATCAAGGCAACGGGTTTGCCCAGGCGCCCCGCAATGTCTCGCACCAGCGCGGCGCGGTCGATGTGGTCCTGCGCCTTGCCATGACTGAAGTTCAACCGGACCACGTCCACGCCCGCACGCAACAGGCTTTCGAGCACCGCCGGGTCACTCGACGCGGGGCCCAGGGTGGCAACGATTTTGGTGGCTCGTGACATCAAAACTCCGGTCAACTCCGTAAGAGGAGCGACGATTATGGGTGAGCGATCATCTGCGGTGTTACAGGGTGGTTACGGGGTGGTGGCAGCCGGGTGGGCAGATTCCGCCGCGTCGGCCACGGCCAGCGCCGTCATGTTGACGATGCGGCGCACGGTAGCCGAAGGGGTGAGGATGTGCACCGGAGCCGCGGCTCCCAGCAAGATGGGGCCGATGGTCACACCTTGCCCCGCCGTCTGTTTGAGCACGTTGAAGAGAATATTGGCGGCATCAATATTGGGCAAGATGAGCAAATTGGCTGCGCCGGTCAAAGAGTTGTCGGGCAGGTAAGTCTTGCGAACGGACTCCGACAGGGCGGCATCGCCATGCAACTCACCATCGCACTCCACGCCAGGGCAGGCGGCCACGAACAGATCACGGGCTTGGCGCATTCTCTTGGCCGAGGGTCTCGATGAGGAGCCGTAGATGGAGTGCGACAAGAAGGCCACCTTGGCGGGCATGCCAAAGCGCCTGACTTCGGCAGCGGCCATCTTGGCAATGTCGGCCAACTCCTCGGCTGAAGGCTGCTCATTGACGAAGGTGTCCGTGATGAACAAGGTGTGTTCATCGACAGTGACCGCATTCATGGCCGCCAGCGTCTGAGCACCAGGCGCGATCCCAATGACCGATCGCACATGCTCAAGGTGCGCGTCATACCGACCCACGAGACCACACAACATGGCCTGTGCCTCACCTCGTCGCACCATCAACGCGGCGATGAGTGTGTTCGATCGACGCACGGCTGCCTTGGCAGCCTCTGGGGTGATGCCCTCTCGACCCATGAGCCGGTGGTAGGTCTCCCAGTAAGCCCGAAAGCGAGTGTCATTCTCTGGGTCCACCCCCTCAAAATCTCGGCCCGCGGCCATGCGCAAACCCGCACGCTCGATGCGCATGCGAATCACTTCCGGGCGTCCGATCAAAATAGGACGCGCCAGCCCTTCGTCAAGCACCACCTGCACCGCCCTGAGTACCCGCTCGTCCTCCCCTTCGGCAAACACGACCCGGGCGGGTTGTGCCTTCGCGGTCGCGAAGACAGGTCGCATGACCATCCCGGTTTGGTAGACGAAGCGCCCCAGCTGTTGCCGGTAGGCGTCGTAATCGCTGATCGGCCGAGTCGCCACTCCACTCTGCGCCGCAGCCTTGGCCACGGCCGGTGCGATGCGCAGAATCAAGCGTGCATCAAACGGTTTGGGGATGAGGTAATCGGGACCAAACTTGATCTCCTGCCCAGCGTAGGCGGCCGCCACCTCGTCGCTGGTTTCTGCCTTTGCCAATTCGGCAAGCTCGCGCACGCAGGCCAGCTTCATGGCCTCCGTGATGCGCGTGGCACCGCAGTCCAGCGCACCTCGGAAGATGTAGGGAAAGCACAGCACGTTGTTGACTTGGTTGGGATAGTCCGATCGACCGGTGGCGATGATGCAATCCGGACGCACCGCACGGGCAAGTTCCGGCCTGATCTCCGGCTCCGGATTGGCCAGCGCCAAGATGATGGGCTTGTCAGCCATGGTGATCACCATGTCTTGCGTCAAGACCCCCGCCGCTGAGCAGCCCAAGAAGACATCTGCGCCTCGCACCACGTCGGCCAAGTGCCGAGCTGAGGTCTTCTGGCAGTAACGTTGCTTGGATTCATCCAAGGCACCGGACTGGGCATCAGCCCGTTCATCATGAATCACGCCCTTGGAGTCGACCACAAAGATGTGTTCGCGGCGAACGCCCAAACCCACCATCACGTCCAGGCAGGCGATCGCCGCTGCTCCCGCCCCCGACACCGCCACCTTCACGCCGTCGATCGGTTTGCCCACCAACTCCAAGCCGTTGATCAACGCGGCCGCAGAAATGATGGCCGTGCCATGCTGGTCATCGTGGAACACCGGAATGTGGAGGCGGTCGCGCAGTTTGCGCTCGATATAGAAGCACTCTGGGGCTTTGATGTCTTCGAGATTGATGCCCCCCAAGGTGGGCTCCAATGACGCAATGATGTCCACCAGTTTGTCCGGGTCTCTTTCGGCCAGCTCGATGTCGAACACATCGATTCCGGCAAACTTCTTGAACAAGCAGCCCTTGCCCTCCATCACCGGCTTGCCGGCGAGCGGACCAATATCGCCCAAGCCCAGCACCGCAGTCCCATTGGTCACCACCCCCACCAAGTTGCCGCGCGACGTGAATTCCGCAGCCAGCGAAGGGTCTTCTTCAATCGCCAAACAGGCGTACGCCACTCCAGGGCTGTAGGCCAGCGACAAATCCCTCTGGTTCGACAGCGGTTTGGTGGGAGAGACCGAAATCTTTCCCTTGGTGGGAGAGCGGTGGTACTCCAGCGCCGCATCCCTCAGGGCAAGCTCTGCAGCGGTCAATACCGGCTCGGATTCGGTGGTCATCATGATCTCCTCAATGTTTGGTATTGCAGAGGCGCGCCGCAAGCGTTCACGGGGTGGCTGCGCGTCGGGACAGGATCTCGAAGGCAGGCAAGGTCTTGCCTTCGAGCACCTCCAAGAAGGCGCCCCCTCCCGTAGAGATGTAACCCACCTGCTTTTCAATACCGTACTTGGCGATCGCGGCCAATGTATCGCCTCCCCCCGCAATGCTGAAGGCCGGACTGGCTGCGATGGCCTGCGCGATGGCCTGCGTGCCATGAGAGAAGGCTTCAAACTCGAAGACGCCCACAGGGCCGTTCCAAACAATGGTGCCGGCGCTCTTGAGTTGTTCCGCGAGTAGGTGCGCTGTCTGTGGCCCAATGTCCAAAATCATGTCATCGGGTCCCACGTCCTGTGCCGCTTTGACGGTGGCAGGTGCATCGGCCTTGAAGGCTTGAGCCACCACCACATCCTTGGGAATCGGCACCTCTGCGCCGCGCGCTCGCATCGCCTCGATCACGGCCCTCGCCTCACCCAGCAGATCAGGCTCTGCGAGGCTCTTGCCAATTGGCAGGCCAGCGGCCAGCATGAAAGTGTTTGCGATTCCGCCTCCCACTATCAGCCCATCGACCTTTTTTGCCAGGCTTTGCAAGATGGTGAGCTTGGTGCTGACCTTGCTGCCGGCCACGATGGCCACCAGCGGTCGTTTGGGCTGAGCCAACGCTTGAGTGATGGCATCCATTTCAGCGGCCAACAACGGGCCCGCACAGGCCACCGGTGCATACTGCGCGACACCGTAGGTGGAGGACTCCGCGCGATGTGCCGTGCCAAAGGCATCGTGGACGAAGATGTCGCACAGTGCCGCCATCTTGCGCGACAACGCCTCATCGTTTTTCTTTTCACCTTTGTTGAGCCGGCAATTCTCGAGCATGACCACCTGTCCCGGTGCAACGCTCACGCCATCCACCCAGTTCGATTTCAGGGGAACCGGCTGTCGCAGCAACTCAGCCAGACGCTCAGCCACAGGAGCCAGAGTATCTTCAGGCTTGAATGCGCCTTCGGTCGGTCGACCCAGGTGCGAGGTCACCATGACTGCAGCGCCCGCCTTCAGGGCCAGATCGATGCAGGGCACCGACGCGCGAATGCGGGTGTCTTCGGTGATGCGTCCTGCCTCGTCCTGAGGCACATTGAGGTCCGCGCGAATCAACACCCTGCGGCCCGCGACCGCACCTTGAGCCACCAGGTCCGAAAATCGAATGACGTTCATGTCACAGTTCCTATCAATTTGAAAATTCTAGGCCCGCCCTACCAGCCCAATCCTTGCCTCAGGGCAAACATCACTGCCAATCCCGTCAGAATGACGCCGAGCATGGTACGCCGCCACAAGAACCAGGCGGTGGCCGCGGCCAGAGCGAACAGGCGTGGATCCTTCCAGGTATCTAGCAGGTGGCCGTCTGGGGTCAACAAGACGTCGGGCGCCACCACGGCCATCAGCGCCGCCAATGGCGCATGACGCAAACCGCGGTCCAGCCAGGGCGGCATGGGCGTCTCCCGCTCCAAAAAGAAAAAGAACCCCCGGGTTCCGAGTGTGATCAAGACCAGGCCCGCAATGGCCACCACGCCATGCCAAGCGCTCATCGGTGAAGGTCCCCGTCAGGTCCAGCAACCTCACCCGGTTGCCCCGCCTTTGATGTCGACGCATCCATGACCAAGCCCAGAGTCACGGCGGCGGCGATCGCCACCACCATGTGCAGCTTGAAGGGCAATGCGAACGCGGCCAATGCGGCCGATGCTGCCACGCCTGCGGACACCCATGTGGATCGGGTGGTGAGCAGGGAACAGCTCAGACCGAACAGGGCCAGGGTGCCGGCAAAGCCCAGTCCCCACGCCGAAGGAATGGATGTGGACAAAGCAATGCCCAACAAGGACGCGACCTGCCAGGATCCCCAATTGATCAATGACATGCCCCAGAAGTAGGCCCATTGCGAGCCCGCGGGGGCACTCCCGGGATGAGGGAAGCGCTTCATGAACACGACCGTGTTCATGTCAGCCGTGAAGTACGACATCCATAGGCGTTGACCCCGCGAATAGCGCATCACATAGGGGCGCCAGGCAGCACTGAAAATGACAAAACGCAGATTGACGCACAACGCCGTGCCCCAGATCACCCACAGGGGTGCCCCTGAAGCGATCAAGGGCATGGTCGCCAACTGCGCACTGCCGGCGAACACGGTCAAGGACATCAGCACGGCCAACCCCAAGCCCATGCCGCTGTTGGCCATGGCCACGCCAGACACCAAACCCCAAGCGGCGATGCCCAGCGCCACGCCCGACATGTCTTTGGCACCTTGGCGAAAGTCGGGGTGTTGCCAAAACTGCTTGACGTCCCCCCACAGGCTCGGCGAACGACGCTCGTCAGTCACTGCAAGAACTGAGAAAAGGTGATGCGTCGCCCCCCTGGCCTTTGCACCACCAATGGTTCAATGACTCCTTGCGCGCAGACAATCCCCCAGCGACCGCTGCCCAGCTCCACGGGGGTGCCGGGCAGGACTCCTGCACGCGCTGGGTGGACGGCCGCACGCCAAAGCTTCAGGGTCTGCCCCTGCCAGTCCCAGGTGCTGCCTGGCACGGGGTCGAACGCACGGACTCGACGTTCAATGTCCACGGCACTCTGAGTCCAATCGATTTTGCCTTGGGCTTTATCGACCTTGTGCGCATAGGTAATACCAGCCTCGGGCTGGGCCACAGCGCTCAACCCTCCGTTGGCCAGCTTCAACAAGGCCTCAACAATCAGTTGGCCCCCCAGCGATGCCAGACGGTCATGCAGCGTGGCGGTGGTGTCCTCAGGTCTCACCGGCTCCGGTGCTTGCAGCAGCATCGCTCCGGTGTCGAGTCCCTCATCCATTTGCATGAGGGTGATGCCGGTGGTCTCATCACCCGCCTCAATCGCCCGATGGATGGGCGCAGCGCCTCGCCATCGCGGCAGCAGCGAGGCGTGAATATTCAAACATCCCAGGCGCGGGGTGTCCAAAACCCACCGAGGCAAGATCAGTCCGTAGGCGGCCACCACCATGACGTCAGCCCGCACGGCCTCCAGGGACTGCTGTGTCTGGCGTGCCTCATCGGCATAGCGTCCGTCCAGCCGAAGGCCTCGGGGTTGCAACACCGGGACCCCATATTGCTGGGCCAAGGTCTTGACGGCCGAAGCCTGCAGCGTCAGTCCACGCCCCGCCGGACGATCAGGTTGAGTGAGCACCAAGACGATGTCATGTCCGGCAGCTCGCAACGCCGCCAAGGCGCAGGCCGCGAATTCGGGGGTTCCGGCAAAGATGACCCGCACACTCTGTCCTCAGGCGCGCTGCGCGTCGCGAGCTCGTTTGAGCAGCTTGGTCCGAATGCGATCGCGTTTGAGTGCGCTGAGGTATTCAACGAACACTTTGCCCATCAGGTGGTCCATTTCGTGTTGAACGCATACGGCACTGACGCCTTGCGCCTCCATTTCGAAAAGGTCTCCCTCACGGTTCAAAGCGCGTACGGTGACTTGCGCATGTCGGGCCACTCGGTCATACACCGTCGGCACTGACAAACATCCTTCTTCACCCATCACGACCTCCTCGCTGCGTGCCGTGATCTCAGGATTGATCAGGACCAGGGGGCTGTCGTGCTGCTCTGAGGTGTCCATGACGATGATGCGCTGGTGGATATCCACTTGGGTCGCTGCCAAGCCAATACCTTCAGAGTCGTACATCGTCTCCAGCATGTCGTCCACGATGCGACGAATCGTCGCATCCACCTGCGCCACAGGCGCTGCGACTTTGTGCAAGCGTGGATCAGGAAACGTCAAGATCGGTAACAACGCCATGGCGGTTAGGGGCGCCCCCTCCAATGGCGGATGGCACATTGGCAACAGGGTCGACACACTCAAGGGATGAACACAAGCTCGACATTGTCTCATTCGTCTGCCGACCGTGGGGACACAACGCCCCATGGCGTACCCCCACGAGAAGAATTTTCGGCTTGGTTTCGGCTCTTGGAAACGCCCGGTGTGGGGCGGCGCAGCGCCGCTGCGCTGCTGGCCCACTGGGGTGATATCCACCAGGTCTGGTCGGCCTCTGTGGCGCAGTGGGCCCAGGTCATCGGCCCCGTGGCAGCACATCGGCTCAGCGACACGCCCGACGCCACTTTCTTGCAGCGTCAAGACGCAGCTTGGCGCTGGCTGCAAGGGCATGACGGCCTCGATCTGGGCACGCGGCAGCTCGTGACATGGGCAGACGACGCCTACCCGCAGGCCCTCACCCGCATGCCCGATCCTCCTCTGGTGCTCTACGTATGCGGCACGCCAGATGCGTGGCAGCAACGCCCTTGTTTGGCCATTGTCGGCAGTCGAAATCCCACCGCCCAAGGCATGGATCACGCCAGGCACTTTGCCCGGGCCCTGTCGGAGGGTGGCTGGGTCATCGCCTCGGGGCTCGCATTGGGCGTGGACGGCGCCGCGCATGAAGGCGCGTTGGCGGCCTCAGGGCCTACGGTCGCCGTGGTCGGCACCGGGCCGGAGAGCATCTATCCGCGCAAACATATCGGCCTGGCTCAGCGCATCGTCCGCGGGGGCGGAGCCATCATCAGCGAATACCCGCCCGGCACGCCCGTGCGCAGCGAAAACTTCCCGCTGCGCAATCGCATCATTGCGGGCTTGAGTTTGGGAACGCTGGTGGTGGAAGCCGCCTTGGAGTCGGGTTCCCTGATCACCGCCAAGTTGGCCGTGGAGAGTGGGCGTGAGGTTTTCGCCATCCCCGGCTCGATTCATTCTCCTCACTCCAAAGGCTGTCACGCCCTCATTCGCCAAGGCGCCAAACTGGTGGAGACAGCAGCCGACATTCTGGAGGAATTCTCTCCCGGGGTCTTTGCAGACGCGCGGGGGGACGCAGCCACTGCGTCAATCCACGACACGCTTCCCGCACTGGGCCACGATCCGTTCACCCTGGATGCGCTGTCGCAACGCACGGGACAAAGCGTCGCCGAGGTCGCCGCATGGCTGTTGGAACTGGAGCTCCAAGGGCAGATCGCCCGCTTGCCCGGCGGCCTGTTTCAACGTCGGACGCCCCTTTGACTTCAGCTGGGGTATAGTGGGCTCATGTTCGATGTGCTGGTCTACCTGTACGAAAACTACTGGCGGCCTGATGCCTGCCCAGACCCACGGCAGCTCACCCGCAAGCTCGTCGCGGTCGGCTTCGAAAGCGATGAAATTCAAGACGCGCTCGACTGGCTGGAGGGGCTCACAGCCTCCGCAGCGGGTTGTGCCTCTCCGCAAAGTGACACGGCGCTGCGGGTCTACACGCCACGTGAGCACGAGGTGCTCGGCGAGGAGTCCATCGGCTTCGTGAGTTTTTTGGAGTCCGCAGGCGTCTTGCCTGCTTCTATGCGAGAGATGGTGATCGATCGGGCCATGGCGGTCGGCGGTGGTCCCATCGATCTCGAAGACCTGAAGATCATCATCCTCATGGTCTTTTGGAGCTTGGGCGAGGAGCCCGATGCCTTAATCCTGGACGAACTCTTCATCGATCCCCAGGACCGCATCAATCACTGACTCAGACCACGGCCCCTGCATTGGGGTCATTCGGGTCGATGTCCTTGGGGCCGTTGCCACCCGACTTCACCAGATCTTCTCGTTTGACCCCCAGCCACATGGCAATGCCTGCGGCCACGAAGATCGACGAGTAAATACCGAACAAAATGCCGATGGTCAGGGCCACGGCGAAGTAATGCAGCGTGGGTCCGCCAAAAAGCAGCATGGACAACACCATCATCTGCGTGGACCCGTGGGTGATGATGGTGCGGCTTGTGGTGCTGGTGATGGCGTGGTCAATCACCTGAGGCGTGGTCAATTTGCGGAACTTGCGAAAGGTTTCGCGCACCCGGTCAAAAATCACCACCGACTCGTTGACCGAGTACCCCAACACGGCCAAGACGGCCGCCAACACGGCCAGCGAAAACTCCCACTGGAAGAAGGCGAAGAACCCCAAGATGATGACCACATCATGGAGGTTTGCAATGATGCCCGCCACGGAGAACTTCCACTCGAAGCGAAAAGCCAAGTAGAGCATGATGCCCAGCACCGTGACGCCCAAGGCCAACGCTCCGTCGCGGGCCAGTTCGTCGCCGACCGAGGGGCCCACAAACTCCGTGCGACTCAGCTTGAGGGGCTCGGCTCCGGAAGACGTCGTGCAGGAGGGTCGGCTGACCGACTCACCTTGGGGCGTGGTGTACTGCTTGACGCCGGTCACGCCGCCTTCTGCAGCGCAAAGCTGCTCAAATGCGCGCGTGGAAAGCTCCGCATTGCCTTGAGCATTGGCCCGAATGGGCAAACGTACCAGCACATCGCGTGAGGTACCGAAGGTCTGCACCTGCACCTCGCCCAAATTGAGTTTCTCGATGGCTGCACGAGCCTTGTTGATGTCGGCCGATTGGGCGTACTCCACCTCCACCACCGTCCCGCCGGTGAACTCAATGGACAGGTGCAAGCCGCGCGTGACCAAAAAGAACACGGCGGCCGCAAAAGTGATGAAGGAAATGACATTCAAGATCAGCGCGTAGCGCATGAAGGGAATGTCACGCTGGATGCGAAAGAATTCCATGGTCGAAGCTCCTCGTACGTGCTGGCTGGGCTTCTCGTGAGTTAGGACTTTTTACTGGAAGGGGCGGGAGCGGACCCTGACCCACCTTCTTCTTCTGACGGCTGCGGTGCAGTGGCGGGACGCCAGACCTGTCCGATAGACACCGACTTCAACTTCTTCTGGCGTCCGTACCACAGGTTCACCAGGCCGCGCGAGAACATCACCGCCGAGAACATCGAAGTCAAGATGCCCAAGCAGTGCACCACGGCGAAACCTCGCACCGGCCCCGAACCAAAGGCCAGCAGCGCCAACCCGGCAATCAAGGTGGTGATGTTCGAATCCAAAATGGTGGCGAATGCCCGTTCATAGCCCGCATGGATCGCCGTCTGCGGCGGAGCGCCGTGGCGCAACTCTTCACGCACCCGCTCGTTGATGAGCACGTTGGCGTCAATGGCCATGCCCAATGTCAAGGCAATGGCTGCCATGCCAGGCAGCGTCAACGTGGCTTGGAGCATCGACAGCACCGACACCAGGAGCAACAGATTGAAACCCAGCGCCAGCGTCGAGAACAGGCCAAATAGCAGGTAATAGGCGCACATGAACACGGCAATCGCCAGGAAACCGTAGACGACGCTGTTAAAGCCCTTGGAGATGTTCTCCGCCCCAAGGCTCGGTCCGATGGTGCGCTCCTCAATGATCTCCATGCGCGCCGCCAGAGAACCCGCGCGCAGCAAAAGCGCCGTGTCGTTCGCCTCTTGCGTGGACATGCGGCCCGAAATTTGGAATCGAGCACCGAGCTCGCTGCGGATGACCGGTGCGGTCACCACCTCACCCTTGCCTTTTTCAAACAGCAGAATCGCCATGCGCTTGCCCACATTTTCGCGCGTCACGTCACGAACAATGCGGGCGCCTTTGGCATCCACCGTCAAGTGCACGGCCGGCTCCTGGGTCTGACTGTCAAACCCAGCCTGTGCGTCTGTGAGGCTGTCTCCGGTGAGGATGACCTGACGAAACACGATGATGGGTGCCCCGTTGCGTTCCAAATAGCGTTCGCTGCCAAACGGCACCGCCCCACCGGACAGGGCCGCTTGGGCCTCGGCGGAATCGTTGACCATGCGCATTTCCAGCGTGGCCGTGCGTCCGATGATGTCTTTGGCCTTGGCGGTGTCTTGCACGCCAGGCAATTGCACCACCACGCGATCGAGACCCTGTTGTTGGATCACGGGCTCGGCCACACCCAATTCATTGACGCGGTTGTGCAAGGTGGTGATGTTTTGCTTGACCGCCTGCTCTTGCACTGCTCGCGCCGCCTGCGGCTTGAGTTGCCCTCGAAGCTTGAAATCCGCACCGTCGGTAGCGGCCACCCACTCGACATCGGCGAGCTGATCGATAAGCACCCCGCGGGCCTGCTCCATGGTGGCGGCATCACGGAATCGCACCTCCACTGCATTGCCATCGCGGGAAATGCCGGCATGCCGAATGTTCTTGTCGCGCAGCTGCGTGCGGATGTCTCCGGTCATCGCATCGGCCTTCTTGGTCAATGCGGCCTTCATGTCCACCTGCATCAAAAAGTGCACACCGCCCCGAAGATCCAGCCCCAGGTACATGGGCAACGCATGCAACTTGGCCATCCAAGTCGGTGAGCGAGACAGCAGGTTCAGCGCCACGATGTAACTTGGGTTGCTCGCGTCGGGATTCAGCGCAGCGCTGAGCGCATCCTTGGCGCGCTTTTGGGTGTCGGTATCTCCCAGTCGGACCTTGATGGACGCACCATCGAATTGCACAAAGTCAGGCTTGATCTTGGCATCTGCCAGCACCTGCTCCACTCGACTCGACAAAGCCGCATCCAGCTTGACCGTGACCTTGCCACTGGAGACTTGCACGGCCGGAGCTTCGCCATACAGGTTGGGGCCCGCATAGAGCAGACCGATGACCAAGGCGACGGCCAGCACCAGATATTTCCAGAGTGGATAGCGATTCATGACGTCTCAGCGCGGAAATGCAAGCAGATTACTTGTAGGTGCCCTTGGGCAACACCTGCACGACGGCACTTCGCTGCACCTGAAGCTCCACACCTGCAGATACTTCCACGTGCAAAATGCTTTCGCCCAATTTGGCCACCTTGCCGATCACACCGCCAGCCACCACCACCTCATCGCCTTTGGCCAAGGCATCGATCATGGCCTTGTGTTCCTTTTGGCGCTTCATCTGGGGGCGGATCATGATGAAGTACAGCACCACGAACATCAGCAGCAGGGGCAACATGCTGAACAGGGTGGACTCCGTACCGCCTGCGGCGGCGGGCGCAGCTTGCGCATAAGCGCTAGATATGAACATCATTGACAGTCTCCTTTTGAACACCCCTTCGCCAGCAGCGAAGGCTCAAACAAAAAGGCCCTCACGGAGAGGGCTGAGCACATGGTCGGGATCTGTATGGTTGCGGGGGCAAGATTTGAACTTGCGACCTTTGGGTTATGAGCCCAACGAGCTACCAGACTGCTCCACCCCGCGCCAGAGCCTCAGATTTTAGCATGATTCGCTCGTCCTATTCGTGTCCACTGAGAGGGGTTGAGTCACAAAAAAGCGCACTCTCGGTGCGCTTTTTGCGTGACGCTCAGTGCGAGGATCAATCTGACTATTCAGCCACCGATTCTGCGGCACCTTCCTGCGCGGCAGGCTCAGGACGATCCACCAATTCCACAAAAGCCATGGGTGCGTTATCGCCTACACGAAACCCCATCTTGAGGATGCGGGTGTAGCCACCCGGGCGGGTTTGATAACGCGGTCCGAGTTCATTGAACAGCTTGGTCACGATCGCACGATCGCGCGTGCGGTCAAAAGCCAGACGGCGATTGGCCAGCGTGGGCTCTTTGGCCAAGGTGATCAAGGGTTCCACCACACGACGCAGCTCTTTGGCTTTGGGCAGCGTGGTCTTGATGGCCTCGTGCTGCAGCAGCGAGTTGCACATGTTGCGGAGCATCGCGGCGCGGTGTTCGCTGGTGCGATTGAGTTTTCTCAGTCCGTTGCGGTGGCGCATTTTTATGTCCTCTTGGATGTGTAGTCCCAGGCCGTATCAGGTACCCGGGGGGCGCTTGAAAAACGTGAAAACTTCGGGATGGAAATCAGCGACGGTCCAGGCTCTTGGGGGGCCAGCCTTCTAAGCGGGTGCCCAGGGTCAGGCCACGAGATGCCAAGACTTCCTTGATTTCGTTGAGCGACTTGCGACCCAGGTTCGGGGTCTTGAGCAGTTCGGTCTCGCTGCGCTGAACCAAATCGCCGATGTAGTAGATGTTCTCGGCCTTCAGGCAGTTGGCCGAACGCACGGTGAGCTCAAGCTCGTCGACCGGACGCATCAGGATCGGTGCCGGCTCCGGACCCTCGGGCTCGCGCATGCCAGCGCCCAGCTCTGCCAAGCCTTCGTGTTCAAGCTGCGTGAAGACGATGAGCTGTTCCACAAGAATCTTGGCCGAGGCGCGAATCGCCTCTTCAGGCGACAACGAGCCGTTGGTCTCGATTTCCATGACCAGTTTGTCCAAGTCGGTCCGCTGCTCGACGCGAGCGTTCTCCACCGAGTAACTCACCCGCTTGACCGGTGAGAAAGACGCATCCAACACGATGCGACCGATGGACTTGGCAGGCTCGTCACCAAAGCGACGCAGGTTGCCCGGCACATAGCCTCGACCTTTTTCAACCTTGATTTGCATGTCCAGCTTGCCGCCTTGCGACAAATGGGCGATCACATGGTCGGGGTTGATGATTTCCACGTCGTGCGGCGTCTGGATGTCAGCGGCCGTCACCGGGCCCTCACCTTCTTTGCGCAGCACGAGAGTGACTTCGTCACGGTTGTGCAATTTGAAGACCACGCCCTTCAGATTGAGCATGATGTGGACCACATCTTCTTGGACGCCGTCGATTGCCGAGTACTCGTGCAGCACGCCCGCAATCGTCACCTCCGTCGGGGCGTAACCCACCATGGAGGACAGGAGCACACGACGCAAGGCGTTGCCCAAGGTGTGGCCATAGCCACGCTCGAAAGGCTCCAAGGTGGCCTTGGCACGATGTCCGCCCAGGGACTCGACTTGAATGGCCTTGGTGGGTTTCAGTAGATTGGTTTGCATGGAGTCTACGTTCCTCTCAATACCCTCGGCTCGTTACACCGATAAGGCTGATGAACCGCGCCGGTAGGATCGGTCTGGCTTCGTACCCGGCACGCGAAGCCGACCGCGGCTCCCTGGCTAAGCCCGGGAGCCGAATCTTGAATTAACGCGAGTACAACTCGACGATCAACGCTTCTTTGATGTCAGCGCCAAATTCGTCGCGGTCAGGGACCTTCTTGAACACGCCTTGCATCTTGGTGCCGTCCACTTCCACCCAAGCCGGCATGCCCACGGACTGGGCCAGCTTGAGCGCGTCTTGCACCCGCAATTGGCTCTTGGATTTTTCACGCAAGGCCAAGGTATCACCTGCTTTGACCGAGTAAGAAGGAATATTCACCACTTGGCCGTTGACCGTGATCGCCTTGTGAGAGACGAGCTGACGCGCTTCCGCGCGAGTGGAGCCAAAGCCCATCCGGTAGACCACATTGTCCAGGCGCGATTCCAGCAGCGCCAAGAGGTTCACACCGGTGTTGCCCTTGCGGCGCTCGGCCTCCGCGAAGTAGCGGCGGAACTGGCGCTCGAGCACGCCATACATGCGCTTGACCTTTTGCTTTTCACGCAACTGCAATCCGAAATCGGAGGTGCGTGAGCCGCTGGTACGGCCATGTTGACCGGGCTTGCTTTCAAACTTGGCCTTGTCGGCGATGGGCCGGCGAGCACTCTTGAGGAAGAGGTCGGTGCCTTCACGACGCGACAGCTTGGCCTTGGGACCTAAGTAACGTGCCACTTTTCTATCCTTTTTATGGAATCATCTGACGCGGCAGCCTGATTGCCAAAATGTTTTGGCAGGGGCCCGCGCGAGTCTGACATTCGCCCGAAGGGTTCTGACAGACGGTGGTCTTCAACATGCGGTTGGGATGCCCCGAAACACGGAGCTCCCCAACGGCGGGGAACTGAGCATTTTACACCGGCCTTGCGGCCTGTGCGCCCAAAAGCCCGGCGACGCCGGACGAGATTCAGATGCGACGACGCTTTTGCGGGCGGCATCCGTTATGAGGAACCGGCGTCACATCCGAAATGGAGTTGATCCGGATCCCCAAAGATGCCAGTGCACGCACCGAGGACTCGCGTCCAGGGCCGGGGCCCTTGATGCGCACATCTAGGTTCTTGATGCCTTGCTCTTGAGCTGCACGTCCGGCCATCTCGGCGGCCACCTGGGCCGCAAAAGGCGTGGACTTGCGAGAGCCCTTGAAGCCCTGGCCCCCACTGGAGGCCCAGGCCAGCGCACCACCTTGACGATCGGTGATGGTGATGATGGTGTTGTTGAACGACGCGTGAACGTGCGCAATGCCGTCCGCAACATTCTTGCGAACCTTCTTGCTGACGCGACGCGCGGCGGTGTTAACGGGTGCCTTGGCCATATCGTGGATCCTTGCTGGATGTCAGGCTTATTTCTTCAGCGCGGCAGCGCCCTTGCGGGGGCCTTTGCGCGTACGGGCGTTGGTGCGGGTGCGTTGGCCGCGCACGGGCAAACCGCGGCGATGGCGCATGCCCCGGTAGCATCCCAGGTCCATGAGTCGCTTGATGTTGATCGACACCTCGCGACGCAAATCACCTTCAATGGTGATGCGACCAATCTCGTCGCGGATCTTTTCGAGATCGGCGTCGGTCAGATCCTTGATCTTCTTGGAATAGGGAATGCCCACTGCTTCGCAAATCTTGCGAGCCGTGGGGCGACCAATCCCGAAGATCGAGGTCAACCCGATCTCGGAGTGCTTGTGCGGCGGGATGTTGATGCCAGCAATTCGTGCCATGGTGTACTTCCTCGAATCTTGACGTCAGCCTTGACGCTGCTTGTGACGCGGATCGGTGCAAATGACGCGCACGACGCCCTTGCGACGAATGATCTTGCAATTGCGGCACATCTTCTTGACTGATGCGGCGACTTTCATGGTCTTCTCCTTGACCTCTTCATTTCGCGCGGAACACGATCCGCGCGCGCGTTAAATCGTAGGGTGTCAGCTCGACGGTCACTTTGTCACCCGGAAGGATGCGGATGTAGTGCATCCGCATCTTGCCGGAAATGTGACCCAGCACCACGTGGCCATTTTCCAGTTTCACTCGGAACGTGGCGTTGGGGAGGTTTTCCACAATCTCCCCTTGCATCTGGATGACATCATCTTTGGCCATCGCGTCAGCTCGCCTTGAAGTTTGCCTTCTTGAGCAAACTCTCGTATTGTTGACTCATCACATAGCTCTGCACCTGGGCCCAAAAGTCCATGGTCACCACCACAATGATGAGCAACGAGGTGCCGCCGAAATAGAACGGCACGTTGTACTTCAGGTTGAGAAACTCTGGCAGCAGGCACACCAGCGTGATGTAGGCCGCCCCCACCAAAGTCAATCGACCCAAAATCTTGTCAATGTAGCGAGCCGTCTGCTCACCGGGCCGAATCCCCGGGATGAAAGCGCCGCTCTTCTTGAGGTTGTCTGCCGTCTCACGGCTGTTGAACACCAGGGCCGTGTAGAAAAAGCAGAAAAACACAATCATGCCGGCATACAACATGACGTAGACCGGTTGACCGGGCGACAAGGCGCCTGACAGGTCCTTGAGCCAACGCAAGCCTTCGCCCGTGGCGAACCATCCCACGATGGTGGCGGGCAACAAGATGATGGACGAGGCAAAAATGGGCGGGATCACGCCCGACATGTTCAGCTTGAGCGGCAAGTGGGAAGACTGCCCGCCATAGACCTTGTTACCCACTTGGCGCTTGGCGTAATTGACCAGAATCTTGCGCTGACCTCGCTCGACAAAGACCACCGCATAGGTCACGCCGATGACAATGGTGATCACGATCAAGGCCGCGATGATGCTCATGGAGCCCGTGCGGACCAGCTCGAACAACCCGCCGATGGCATTGGGCAAGCCCGCCACAATGCCGGCAAAGATCAGGATGGAGATGCCGTTGCCCAAACCCCGCTCGGTGATTTGCTCGCCCAGCCACATCAGGAACATGGTGCCGGCAACCAGGCTCACCACGGCCGTGAGGCGAAATCCAAAGCCGGGGTCCAGCACCAGTCCTGGCGAGCCTTCGAGGGCCAGCGCGATGCCCAGCGACTGGAACGTGCCCAGCAACAACGTGCCGTAACGGGTGTACTGCGTGATCTTGCGACGACCCGCCTCGCCCTCTTTCTTGAGCGCCTCCAGCGACGGGACCACATAGGTCATCAGCTGCATGATGATGGACGCAGAGATGTAGGGCATGATGCCCAGGGCAAACACCGTGAATCGGGACAGGGCGCCACCGCTGAACATGTTGAACAGATTCAGGATGCCGCCGCTTTGGCTCTTGAACAATTGCTGCAACTGCGCAGGGTCGATCCCAGGCACCGGAATATGGGCGCCGATGCGATACACGACCAAAGCCAGCACCAGAAAGACCAGCCGACGACGCAGGTCGCCGAACTTGCCGCTCTTGGCCAGTTGAGTTGCGTTGGTTGCCACGAAGCGCTAAATCCTCAGATCAGTGGGAGCCGGCCGCGATCAGGCGATCGAGCCGCCAGCGGCTTCGATAGCGGCCTTGGCACCGGCGGTGGCACCAATGCCCTTGAGAGCCACCTTGCGAGACAACTCACCCGACTTGATCACCTTGACCGTCTTGGTCAGCTCAGACACCAGACCCGCTTGCTTGAGCGTGAGCAGGTCGACATCGTCGACGGCCAGACGCTGCAGATCCGCGAGGTTGATTTCAGCCGCATACTTTTTCAGCGCGGACTTGAAACCGCGCTTGGGCAAACGGCGCTGCAGCGGCATTTGACCGCCCTCGAACCCCACCTTGTGGAATCCGCCTGCACGCGACTTTTGACCCTTGTGACCGCGACCCGCCGTCTTGCCCAGGCCCGAGCCAATGCCCCGGCCCACACGACGCTTGGCGTGCTTGGAGCCAGCGCCCGGCTTGATGTTGTTGAGTTCCATCAGAGCACCTTCACCAGGTAGGACACCTTGTTGATCATTCCACGCACGGCAGGCGTGTCTTCGAGCACGGACTCGCTGTGCATCTTGCGCAGACCGAGGCCCGCCACCGTGGCGCGATGAGAGGCTTTGCAGCCGATAGGGCTGCGCACCAACTTGACTTTGAGCGTCTTCTTGTCAGACATGTGTGTTCTCCGGCGGCCGATCAGTTGAAGATGTCTTCCACCGACTTGCCACGCTTGGCGGCCACCTCGGCAGCCGTCGTCGAGCGCTTCAGTGCATCCAGGGTGGCGCGCACCATGTTGTAGGGATTGGTCGAACCATGGCTCTTGGCCACGATGTCGGTCACGCCCATGACTTCAAAGACTGCGCGCATTGGGCCGCCGGCGATGATGCCGTCACCGGGCTTGGCCGGCGCCATCAGCACACGGGCTGCACCATGCTCACCGATCACGTTGTGATGGATGGTGCCGCCCTTGAGCGCCACCTTGAACATGCCGCGGCGAGCCGCTTCCATGGCCTTTTGCACGGCCACAGGCACTTCTTTGGCCTTGCCCTTGCCCATGCCAATGCGGCCATCGCCATCGCCCACCACCGTCAGGGCGGCGAAGCTGAGCGTACGGCCCCCCTTGACCACCTTGGTCACGCGGTTGACCGCGATCATCTTCTCTTTCAAGCCGTCGTCATTGCCTTCGGCTTGAGCGCGAGGTTGAAACCTTGCCATGATGTATTTCCTTCAGTGCGCCGCAGCGTCAGAACTGCAAACCGGCTTCACGCGCGGCTTCAGCCAGCGCCTTGACCCGACCGTGGTAAGCAAAACCAGCCCGGTCGAATGCCACTTTTTCGATCCCCGCGGCCTTGGCCTTCTCGGCAATGCGCTTGCCAATGACGGCCGCAGCAGCCGAGGAGCCGCCGTTGGTGACTTCGGCGCGCACCGACTTCTCGGCCGTGGAAGCGCTGGCCAGCACCTTGGTGCCATCCTCGGAGATGACGTTGGCATAGATGTGCTGGTTGGAACGGAAGACCGTCAAGCGAGCCGTGACCTGTTTGGCGATGCGCACCCGGGTTTGCCGGGAGCGGCGCAGACGCTGTTCTTTCTTGTTCAGCATGTCGCAGCTCCTTATTTCTTCTTGGTTTCCTTGAGGACCACGCGCTCACCCACGTAGCGGATGCCCTTGCCCTTGTAGGGCTCGGGAGGCCGAATGGCGCGGACCTCGGCGGCGACTTGACCCACGACCTGGCGGTCAGCGCCCTTGATGATGATTTCGGTCTGGGTGGGGCACTCGACCTTCAAGCCAGCCGGCATGTCTTTGACGACCGGATGAGAAAAACCCACCTGCAAATTGAGCTTGCTGCCTTGGGCCGCAGCGCGGAAGCCCACACCTACCAGCGACAGTTTCTTTTCGAAGCCCTTGCCCACGCCCTCGACCATGTTGGACAGCAACGCACGCATGGTGCCGCTCATGGCATTGGCTTCGGCGGATTCATTGGCGGGCTCGACTTTCAAAAAGCCGGCATCGCTCTTGATGGTGACCAAGGCATTCGTCGGGCGCACCAAGGTACCATTGGCACCCTTGACGGTGATTTGATCGGCGGTAATTTGCACGTCCACTCCTTTGGGGACGGGCACAGGCATTTTTCCAACGCGGGACATGATGAATCTCCTGTCAGGCCACGTAGCAAAGCACTTCGCCACCGACACCGGTTTGGCGAGCCTTGCGGTCGGTCATCACGCCCTTGGGCGTGGTCACGATGGCCACACCCAGGCCGTTCATGACCTGGGGGATGGCGTCACGGCCCTTGTAAACGCGCAGACCTGGACGGCTGACGCGTTCAATGCGCTCGATGACGGGGCGCCCAGCGTAGTACTTCAGGCCAATCTCGAGTTCGTTCTTGCCGGCGTCTGACACCACGCGAAAGCCATCGATATAGCCTTCATCTTTCAGCACCTGCGCGATGGCCACTTTCAACTTGGAAGAGGGCATCGACACGATGGCTTTTTCAACCATCTGCGCATTGCGAATGCGGGTCAGCATGTCCGCGATGGGATCACTCATGCTCATGGGTTATCTCCTGATCTGAGGCGCGCTTACCAGCTGGCCTTGATGACACCGGGGATGTCACCTTTGAAGGCCAGTTCGCGAATCTTGCTGCGCGCAAGGCCGAACTTGCGGAAGGTGCCGCGAGGACGGCCCGTGAGCTCGCAGCGGTTGCGCAGACGGGTCGGGTTGGCATTGCGAGGCAGCTTTTGAAGCTCCAGGCGCGCGGCGTAACGCTCTTCTTCGCTGTGCTTGGCGTCATCGGCGATGGCGCGAAGCTCAGCGTACTTCTTTGCGTACTTGGCAACCAGCTTTTCGCGCTTTTGCTCGCGCTGGATGAGGGAAAGTTTGGCCATGGTCGCCTCGATGTCAGTTCTTGAACGGAAACTTGAAAGCCGCGAGCAGTGCCTTGCACTCCTCGTCCGACTTCGCGCTCGTCGTAATGCTGATGTTCATTCCACGGATCGCGTCGATCTTGTCGTACTCAACTTCCGGGAAAATGATTTGTTCCTTCACGCCGATGTTGTAATTGCCACGGCCATCGAAGGAGCGCGCCGAAATGCCGCGGAAATCGCGCACACGAGGCAACGCGATCGTGACAAAACGGTCCAGGAATTCGTACATGCGAACACCGCGCAGAGTGACCATGCAGCCAATGGGCACGCCGTCCCGGATCTTGAAGCCGGCGATGGCCTTTTTGGACTTGGTCACCACGGGCTTCTGGCCCGCGATCTTGGTGAGGTCGCCCACAGCGTGTTCCATCACCTTTTTGTCCGACACCGCCTCGCTCACACCCATGTTGAGCGTGATCTTGGTCAGGCGCGGCACCTGCATGACCGACTTGTAGCCGAATTTGGCCATCAGAGCCGGAACAATGGTTTCGCGGTACTGCTGCTGCAGACGCGAAGATTGCGATTGAGCCATTTGTTGAATTCCCGCTTGAAGCCTGAAGTCAAGCCTTGATTTCTTCGCCGCTGGACTTGAAGACCCGAACCTTGGTCTTGTCGGCGAGGAGTTTGATGCCCACGCGATCCGCTTTGCCCGTGGCTGGGTTGAAGATCGCGACGTTGGATTGATCAATGGGCATGGTCTTGTCAACGACGCCGCCCGTGGTCCCCTTCATGGGGTTGGGCTTGACGTGCTTTTTGACCATATTGACGCCTTCGACCACGAGATGCTGGTCGTCAACGCGACGCGTGATGGTGCCACGCTTGCCCTTGTCGCGGCCGGTCAACACGATGACCTGGTCGCCTTTGCGAAGTTTGTTCATGGTGGATCCTTCGGGACGTGGCGTCAGAGCACTTCGGGCGCCAGCGACACGATCTTCATGAAACGCTCGGTGCGCAGCTCGCGCGTCACCGGGCCAAAGATGCGGGTGCCAATGGGCTCCAGCTTGGCGTTGAGCAACACGGCCGCATTGCCGTCAAATTTGATCAAAGAGCCGTCCTGGCGGCGCACACCCTTGGCCGTGCGCACCACCACCGCGCTGTAGACCTCGCCTTTTTTGACGCGGCCGCGCGGCGCAGCTTCTTTGATGCTGACCTTGATGACATCACCAATGCCCGCGTAGCGACGCTTGGAGCCGC
>CAZCJB010000008.1:0-37662 GCA_964498795.1 uncultured Rubrivivax sp.
GGCCGGTGGGGGCGATTTCGGCTCGGCCGAGAAGCGCAAGGGCGGGCAGGTTCCGCAAGACACCTGTCGGGCCTGAGCATCGCAGGGAAGTGCCGCTGCAAGCGGCACCCGAGCGGCATGAGCCCCGACCGGCCTGGCGCAGGGGGCGTCGCGAGGTATTGGCTCGTGGAGGAAGGTTGCCGCGCGCCTTGCAGGCCCTCGCAATGACGGCTCGCAATGACGGCTTGCAATGACGGCTCGCCATGAACTTGCGATGGAGAGATACTTAGCGAATTCACGCAGGAGCTTCACCCATGCGCGTCCGTCGCAACCTCTTGGACCTGGGCTTCATCCACCCCGTTCCCTCTGAAATCACCCCACCCGAGCGGTTCGCGCAGCGCCGTCAGTGGCTCAAAGGGCTCGCTGCAGCAGGTGCGGGGGTTGGACTGGCGGCTTGGGCTGCGCGCAGCGCCGCTCAAGGCTCATCAGCGGCTCAACCAGGTGCGCTCTCACCCCTGCCAGGCGCCCGCAGTGCGGTGCCCGGTGCGACGCTCATGGAGCGCGCCACGCGTTTCCAGGACGCCACGACTTACAACAACTTCTACGAGTTCGGCACCGACAAGTCCGACCCCGCGCAGTTCGCCCACACCCTCAAGACCCGACCCTGGACGGTCACCATCGAAGGCGAGGTCAAGAAGCCCGGGGTGTGGGACCTCGATGCGCTCCTCAAACTCAGCCCCCTGGAAGAGCGCATCTACCGTCTTCGCTGCGTCGAAGGCTGGTCCATGGTCATTCCGTGGGTGGGGTATTCATTGGCCGAGCTGATCAAGCGCGTGGAGCCCACGGGCAATGCCAAGTTTGTGCAGTTTGTGACCCTGGCTGATCGGGCCCAAATGCCCGGACTGCGGTCGGCTGTGCTGGATTGGCCCTATGTCGAGGGCCTGCGCATGGACGAAGCCATGCACCCGCTGACTTTGCTGGCCTATGGCATGTATGGTCAGGTCTTGCCCTCGCAAAACGGTGCCCCCGTGCGCTTGGTGGTGCCGTGGAAATACGGCTTCAAGTCGGCCAAGTCGATTGTCAAGATTCGCTTTGTCGACAAACAGCCCAAGACCAGTTGGGAGTCCTCCGCGCCGCAGGAATATGGCTTCTATTCCAACGTGAATCCGCAGGTGGATCACCCGCGCTGGAGCCAAGCCACCGAGCGCCGCATCGGTGAAGATGGCCTCTTCGCCAAAAAGCGCCCCACACTCATGTTCAACGGCTACCAGGCGCAGGTGGCCTCCCTGTATGCGGGCATGGACTTGACCAAGTTCTACTGACGGGCCGCGGGTGCTCAAGCCCACGGTTTTTGTGATGTCGCTGGGGCCAGTCGCCTGGCTGCTGGGCGCTGCGTGGCAAGACGCGCTGGGTCCCAATCCGGCCGAAGCACTGATTCGCGGAACGGGGGACTGGGCCTTGCGCTTTTTGTGCCTCACGCTCGCCGTCACGCCGGTGCGCCAGGCCACCGGCTGGCATGGGCTGGCCAGGGTGCGCAGGATGCTGGGCCTGTTCACGCTCACCTATGCCGTGTTGCACGCGTTGTGTTACGCGGGGCTAGACATGAGCTTTCAGGGGGGCGACATCGTGCGTGACGTGATCAAGCGGCCCTTCATCACGGTGGGCATGGCCACCTTCGTCGGGTTGTGCCTGCTGGGGGCCACCTCGCCTCATGCGGCGGTGAAGTGGTTGGGCGCGGCCCGTTGGCAGGCCTTGCATCGCTTGATCTATGGTTTGGCCGGCCTGGCCCTGTTGCACTTTTTTTGGATGCGCGCGGCCAAACATCGGACGCTGGAGGTGGCGGTCTATGCCGTGGTGGTGTTGGCGTTGATGGCCTGGCGGGTGGTGTGGCATGCACGCCGGCGGCACAAGCGTCAGATTTTGGAGACATAAACCGGCGCTGAAGTGTGTGCCGCCTGGGGCCAGATCCGAGTTCGAGCGTGGCCTGGGGTAGCCCAGGAGAGTCAGACGGACCGTCTTGGTGTAGTTTGCGGGTTTTGGTCGGACGGGACCCGTGCGACCGCCTTGATACACCCTGGAGACCCTGGAGCCTGACGATGAAGTCCATCACCCCCACCCGCCGCCCTGCAATGGGCCTCACACGCACGGTCGTCGCTGTGAGCTTGACTGTGCTCAGCGGCTTGGCCGCAGCCCAGATCAAGATTGGTGTGACCATTTCCACCACTGGGCCCGCCGCGTCCTTGGGCATTCCTGAGCGCAATGCCGTGGCGCTGATGCCGCGCAGCATCGCCGGCGTGAACATCGAGTACATCGTGCTCGATGATGGCTCGGACCCCGTGAAGGCCGTGCAGAACGCGCGCAAACTGGTGTCAGATGACAAGGTCGATGTGCTGGTGGGATCCTCGACCACACCCAACAGCCTGGCCATGGTGGACGTGTCGGCAGAGGGCAAAACCCCTCAAATCTCCATCGCCTCGTCGCTGAGCATCGTGGACCCCGTGGACGCCAAGCGCCATTGGATCTTCAAGACGCCGCAAAACGACGCACACATGATGACCGCCATGTCACAACACATGAGCGACAAAGGCGTGCGCAAGGTCGGCATCATTGGCTTCAACGATGCGTATGGTGAAGGGGTGATCACCCAGTTCAGCCGCCTCGCCCCCGTGCGCAAGCTCGAAGTCAATGTGGTGGAACGCTACGTCCGCACGGACACCAGTGTCACCGGCCAAATCCTCAAGATCGTGGCCGCCAACCCCGATGCGGTGTTGATTGCCGCCTCGGGCACGCCGGCGGTGTTGCCTGCCAAGACGCTCAAAGAGCGGGGCTACAAGGGTCAGATCTATTTCACGGATGGAGTCGTCAATAACGACTTTCTGCGCGTCGGCGGCAAGGACATCGAAGGCTCCTACCTCCCCGTGGGCCCCGTGGTGGTGGCCAAAGATCTTCCGGACAGCAACCCCATCAAGAAGGTCGCCTTGGACTTCACCAAGAAGTACGAGGAGGCCAATGGCAAAGGGTCGATGAATTCGTTTGCGGGACATGGCTGGAACGCCTGGCTCATGCTTGAGCGAGTCCTGCCGGGCGCCATCAAGTCGGGCGCCAAGCCGGGCACCGAGGCCTTCCGCGCGGCCATTCGTGACGGTCTGGAGAACATCAAAGAGCTCGTGACCACCCACGGGGTCATGAACACCAGCAAGACCGATCACATGGGCTTTGACCAGCGCGCCCGCGTCATGGCGCAGATTAAGGACGGTGGCTGGATACTCGCAAAGTAGTCGATGCGCCTATGAAAATCGATCGGGCGCGCTTCTTTTTGCCCTGGGCCTTGGCCATGAGCGCCGTCCTTGCAGGCTGCGCCTCCATGAGCAAGACCGAGTGTCAGAGTGCAGATTGGCAACTCGCAGGCTTGGCGGACGGGCGATCTGGGCTGCCGCCGGATTACATCAACAGCCACCAAGAGGCTTGTGCGAAGGCGGGAGTGACTCCTGATGTGCCGCGCTGGCGAGTGGGCTGGACAGAAGGGGTGACGTCTTTTTGCAGCCCGAATTCGGCCTGGAACGCCGGCCTGAGAAACGCCACCTATTACGGTGTCTGTGCGGGGCTGGATGAGGCCACCTTCTTGCGTTACCACCGAGCGGGCCAGTTGGTCTATCGGGCTCGGCAGGACCTCAGCAAAACGCAAGCCGAGGTTACCAAGCTGGAAGACGACCTCAAGAAAGCGAGCAAAGATGAGGAGCGCAAGCGCTTGCGCGACGACTTGCATAGAGCCGATCGAGAGCGCGCGCGTTTGACGGCTCTGCTGGCGGCGTTGGAGTTGGCGGGGCCTCCTCGCTAAAACGGAAGGCCCGCGTTGTCGGGCCTAAACATTACCCGCCGCGCTTGTTGCGGGTGAGGTCCACCCCTAGCTGCTTGAGTTTGCGATACAGGTGGGTGCGCTCCAGGCCTGTCTTTTCGGCCACGCGGGTCATGGAGCCCCCTTCCTTGGCCAAGTGAAACTCGAAGTAGCTTTTCTCAAAAGCATCGCGGGCTTCGCGCAATGGCCGGTCCAGGTTGAAGTTTTGATGGCTCTGTGGACCCGACGGCTCGGCACTCAGGGCCGGGTGCGGGTCAGATCCACTTGACGGCGAGCTGATGCTGGGCGTGGGGCGCGGTGAGGCGCTATGGTCACCGCGAACCTCTGCCGACGCGGCCTTGTGGGCCCCTGGGCGCGCCAGCGCCTGATCCACCGCCTTGAGCAACTTTTGCAGTGTGATGGGCTTTTCGAGGAATGCCGCAGCACCGAACTTGGTGGCCTCGACCGCCGTGTCAATCGTGCCGTGGCCACTCATCATGATGACGGGCATGGTGGGTAACAGGCCCGCCCCTGCCCATTCCTTGAGCAAGGTGATACCGTCGACGTCGGGCATCCAAATGTCCAGCAACACCAACTCCGGTTTGCACTTCTCGCGCACAGAGCGTGCTTGCGCGGCGTTCTCGGCCAATTCGACGGAGTGGCCTTCGTCGGTCAGGATTTCAGAGAGCAAGGCGCGGATGCCCAGCTCGTCGTCCACTACAAGGATGGTGGGCATGAGATCTCGGTGAACGTGGTGTGCGGCATGTGGACGCGTCAGGGATTAGGTTGAAATGATAACGAAACTCTGGCTCCCCGGATCGGACCGTCTGAGCCAGCCCCTTCGCGCAGGTTCATGAGTCGAATACGGGCTTGGTGCTCATCGGCAATTTTCTTCACGACAGCCAATCCCAGGCCTGTGCCGCGAGCTTTGGTGGTGACATAAGGCTCGAAGGCGCGTTTGAGCACATGCTCGGCAAATCCCGGCCCGTTGTCGACGACCGCCAGCCGCACGGCTCGCAGGGAATGGTCTTCGGCCCGAACGGACTCGGTGGTGACCTCCACCCGCCCTTGCGCCACGTCGCTCACGGCATCCAGCGCGTTTTGCACGAGGTTGTGCACGACCTGCCGCAATTGGGTGGCATCTCCTTGAATCAGGGGGAGGTCAAGTTCCAAGTGTGAAGCCAGTCGACCACTGTCTTGCGCTTCGCCATACAGGGTCAAGACTTCAGCCACCAAGTCATTCAGCGACAGAGGCACGGGCTGCGCAGAAGGCAGCCGCGCGTAGTCGCGAAACTCGTTAACCAGGGTCTTCATCGCTTGCACCTGGTTGACGATGGTGGCCACGCTTCGAATCAACAAACTTTGGTCGGCACCTTCCAGGCGGGTTTCGAGCTTTTGCTGCAAGCGCTCGGCCGATAACTGAATGGGGGTGAGAGGGTTTTTGATTTCATGGGCCAAGCGTCGGGCCACTTCGGCCCAGGCCTGCGCTCGTTGCGCGGAGATCACTTCGGTGATGTCGTCAAAGACCAGCAGCCGCGCATGACCAGGCAACCACGCGCCGCGGGCCAATAGCGTCACGGCAGAGCCCGATTCGGGGCCAAAGGAGGTCACCGGGTGCGGGCCCTGCGAGGCCGTGAGCACAAAGGAGTCTTGCCACTGCCCGCGCTCACCCTCCTCGGGGGCGCTCTGCAGGGTCTCGAAGCGTTGGGCCACGGCGACACCGAACTCCTGCAGACCCGGTACCTCCTCCAAAGACCGTCCCGTCCAGGCCTGCATGGGCACGCGCAAGATGCGCGTGACCCCGGGGTTGACGGTGTCGATCCGCCCCAAGCGATCAAAGACGATGACCCCCGGCGTGAGGTTGTCCAAGATGGTTTGCAGCCGCGTGCGCGCGCTTTCCAGTTGACGCAGGCTGGCTTCCGCCTGCGCCCGGGCATCGGCCACTTGCTGCGTCATGTCGGCAAACGACTGCGTGAGGCCGCCCAGCTCATCACCCGACTTCCAAACAGGCTTGGTCCGCAGGTCGCCGGCTGCCACCTGACGCACGCCATCGGCCAGCAACAGCAAGGGACGCACGATTTGATTGCCCAACACGATGGCCAACAGCACGGCCCCAAACACGGCCAGGATCAGGGCCAGCGTCAAGGTCCCGATGTACATGCGACGCAATGATTCACGAGCCAAGGCACGCTCTTGGTATTCGCTGTAGGCAGCCTGGACCTGCAAGGCGTTGGTGACCAGCGCTCGGGGCAGAGGCAGCACGGCAAAGAGAAACCGGTCCTCGGTGCCTGCCAAGGTGATCTTGCCGCGCGGCACCCAGGCCGCCACACGAATGCGCGGATCTTTGGCGTCTTCGTCCAGCGCTTCGATCTGCGCGGCTTGACCCGCGGATCGGGCTTGCCGCAGCAAAGAGGCGCTGGGCCGTTCGGGGGCCAGTGAGGCTGCGTGCCCTCCCACGGTCAGCAAGACCTGTCCTGCCCCGTCTACCCAAGACAGGTCCCGTGCATCGATGCGTTCACGGGCCTGCTCCAGGGCCAACGCATCGGGGTTTGCGGGGAGGTCTGACAAGCGCAAGGCCGCTGCGGCAGCCTTGGCCATGGCGTCCGATTGAAGGGCTTCCAAAGTGCCTCTGCCCAGTGCCAGACCTGCGTCGAGTGCACTGGCCACGCGCACGTCAAACCACGCTTCGATACTGCGCGAGGCGAATTGATAACTCACCGTGTAGATCACGAGGCCTGGCAATACCCCCACCAGGGCGAAAATGCCGGCCAGACGGAGCAACAGCCGGCTGCCAAAGCGGCCTTTGCGCAGGCGTGACACCAAGCGCCAGGCCGCACTGGCCAGCACCAGCGTGAGCAAGCTTGCCACGGCCACGTTGACCCAAAACAGCCACACGAACTCGCGCTCATACGACCCACTGCCGGTGCTGCTGAATGACAGCACGAAAGCAATGACCAGAGCCGCCCCCAAGACGGACAAGAGCCCGACCATCCAGCCCCAGCGGACTCGCACGCGCATGCTCTGATCAGTCCACGCGCACCGTGCGCTCGATGGACAACTCCCAGTCTGCCTGTGTGGTCAGTCCAATGTGCATGGGGCCGGGCAACTGGGAAGTGTCCAGGCGGAAGCTGAACTCCACATAGTGGCGGGCGTCGGGGTCGATTTGCGTCAGGTCGGCCAGTTTCCAGCCTGACGTGCGCGCCACAGCCGCCAAAGCCTCCGGCAGACTGGCAAAGGTCTGGGCCAGTGCGCCAATGCTCAGGCGCCAATTGGTGGTCAGGGGTTGAAAGGCCAGACGCCAGGTGCGCACGACACGGGACACGCGCTCGTCGCGCCAGTACCAGCGGTTGCGAAACAGGGTGGCTTCGGCCACAAAGTACACCGGCACGCCCCGCTCCAGGGCCGCTTGGACCACTTTGGTCAGTTGCAGCCGCGCAACAAAATCCAGGGCCAGAGCCCCTTCCTGACGCCGGATCTGCAGGGTCACGAGGTCGACCACCTGGCCCTGGGCGCCAGAGGTCGCCACGCTCGCGAGCGCGGCCACCGCACAGGCGATTGGCAGCGCGAGCAGGTGGCGGCGACGCTTTTGCAAGCCCATGGGCATGGGGTCAGGCTTTGTGAATCAGGGCGTAATAAAAGCCATCGGCGCTCAGGGGTGCGGCAACGGCGGCGGATTGAGGCTGATTGTCGATGGGAATCTCACCCAAGGGCAGCAAATGCCCTGGCGAGAGGGGGTCCAGGCGGGCCTGGGATGGGCCGAGCCGTTGCAAAAACGCGTCGATTTGGCGATCTCCCTCGTCTCGGAAGACCGAACAGGTGGCATAGAGCAGACGCCCACCCGGACGCAGCATAGGCCACAGCGCCTCCAGCAGGGCCGACTGGGTCCGTGCCAGAGCGACAAGGTCCTGGGGACGACGAAGCCATCGCACGTCCGGGTGTCGCCTGACGATCCCGGAAGCCGAGCAGGGGGCGTCGAGCAAGATGGCCTCAAACGGCCGGCCATCCCACCACGTGGCTGTGTCGCGGGCGTCGGCGGCTTGACACAGTGGGGGCGGACCGGTGGGCCGATCTACCAGATGCAATCGCTCCAGGGTCTCCTTCACGCGCTCCAGCCGTGCCACATCGGCATCCAGGGCCACCACCTCGAGGTCGGGGCGATGTTCCAGCAAGTGCGCCGTTTTACCCCCGGGAGCGGCGCAGGCGTCCAGCACGCGGGCACCGGCGGGGAGCGGGCTTGCCGACGTGGTGGCGTCGCACAGCAGCAAGGCAGCGCGCTGTGCCGCGGCGTCCTGGACCGAAACATCTCCTTGGTCGAAGCCGGGCAGCCTGGAAACTGGGCACGGGGTCTCCAAGACGATGCATGCGGTGCCGCTTGAGGGGTCCGGCCAGGCACGGCCGCTCAGGCCTGCCTCGCAGAGCCGTTGTAAATACGCCGTGGGGCTCACCCGTTGCACGTTCACCCGCAACGTCATCGGAGGTCGTTGGTTGGCTGCATGCAGCACCTGCGGCCACGAAAGCGGCCAGTCCTGCTCGACGGCCTGCACCCACCAAGTGGGATGGTTCCAAGTCGCCAAGGGTTGTTGGAGTGCCGTGGCCACGACGGCATCGCGTTCACGCAAAAATCGCCGCAAGACGGCGTTGATGAACGAGGCGGCTTGCGGCGTGCGCTGCCGTGCGGCCTGCACCGACTGGTCGACCAGCGTGTGGTCGGCGTACACCGGTCCCGACTTGGAGGCCAAGGCAGGCGGCCACATCAAGGCCAATGCGGTGCAAAGCAGGGCGTCCACGTTCGGGGGCGGCGTTTTGGGGGCCAAGGCGCGACGAACGGTTTGAGCACCTCCCCACCAGCGCAAAACATGAAATGTGAGCGCTTGCACACCCGGGCGTGCGGCATGCGGTAGAGACGCCAGCAAATCGGTCAGCGACCGCCCGGATTGCACGCCGGCCACGGCATCTGCGGTCAGACTCAACAGTTGCGACAAGGGCAAAACCTTGTCGGCGTCATGGGGACGGGCGTCGTACACTGGCTTCACCCGACCAGTCTAGTCGACCTGCGACACGGAGCACCCTTGGCGCTCCCAGGAGTCCCCTATGCCCACCAAGACACGCGCGGCCAGTTCGGCCGCGCCCAAGATTTTTCGCACTGAGGAAGAGCTCGCGAAGTTGCCGGCGTCGGAGCGCATTCGCTACCGACTGGTCACGGCCGACCGACGCTACCATGCCAACGACAACATCTCAGCTTTCATGCGCGAGGGGGAGTTGGAGGAGCTCAAGGCGGAGGTCCGCAGCAAGCTTGAAGAGGTGCTCAAGTCACTGGTGATCGACACCCAAAGCGACCACAACACCCAAGAGACCGCCAAGCGTGTAGCCAAGATGTACCTCGAAGAGGTGTTCGCAGGGCGTTACCGGCCCATGCCTTCGGTCACCGAATTTCCCAACGCCGAGCGGCTCAATGAGTTGCTCATCGTGGGGCCTATCACCGTAAGAAGCGCTTGTTCTCACCATCTGTGCCCCATCGTTGGCAAGGTGTGGATCGGGTTGTTGCCCAACGAACACTCCAATTTGATCGGACTGTCCAAGTACGCACGCATATGTGACTGGATCATGAGCCGACCGCAGATTCAGGAAGAGGCCGTGACCATGTTGGCCAATGAGTTGCAAGAGCGCGTCAAACCCGACGGCCTGGCCATCGTGATGGAGGCCGATCACTTCTGTATGCATTGGCGCGGGGTGAAGGACAGTGAATCCGCCATGGTCAACAGCGTCATGCGCGGCGCTTTCCTGAAAGATCCGAACTTGCGCAGAGAGTTCCTGTCTTTGTTGCCCAACCGCAAGTCCGCCTGATCAGGCCCTTTTGAAGATTGCCATTTCCATGTTAGTCCGACTGATGTACGCCAGCCGCGCCGTGCCCGCGGTAGACCAAGAAGAACTTCACGCGATCTTGCAGCGCAGCAAGGCCCACAACCCCACGATTGGGGTCACGGGCGTGCTGTGTTTTTCCGGGGGGATCTTTTTGCAGGTGCTGGAAGGCAGTCGCAGCGCCGTCAACCGCTTGTACAACCGCATCGTGGCCGATGCGCGGCACACGGACGTGGAGTTGTTGCTGTACGAGGAAATCAAAGAGCGTCAGTTTGCGGGCTGGTCCATGGGCCAGGTGAACATGTCGCGCCTGAACCCGTCGCTGTTGCTGCGCTACTCCCCGACCGCCACGCTCGACCCGTACGCCGTGTCGGGCGAAGTGTCGATGTCATTGTTCAAAGAGTTGGTGGCCACCGCATCGGTGGTGGGCAACGGGTAGCGACTGTCTACAGAGAGCCGGCTGGCTCGAAGTGGAACAGCCCGGTGAGGACACGTGTGGGCCACTGCCGCACGGCTTCGTTGTAGGCCTGGACCGCTTCGTTGAAGACTTGGCGCGCGTAAGGCATGCGGGCCGCCACATCCAGCAGTTCATTGCGAGGTTGTTCCACCTCTGGCAATTCGCGCAAGCGCGGTTGATGTTCCAGCAGGGCCAGCAAACGGGTCAGTGCCGGCTCCAGACGCGTCAGCGCGCTGCTCAGATCTGACACCGAACGGGCTTGCGCGGGGCGGTTGCGCACCGCTTCAAGTGACTCCACCAGCAGCTCCTGCGCCTCGGTCACGGAGTCCAGCGCCGAGCGCTCACTGCTGAAGAGATCGGCCAACGCACGCAGCAACTCTTGCAAGGCCTGGGTGCGTCGGGTCAACTGTATGTCGAGCTGCTCCCAAGTGCGGCCAATTTGATTGCGCAATCGCATGAGGCGGTTGTAGGCCCCTAGCATCCAAAAAATGAGCACTGCCACGCCCACAAAGGTGGCAATGAGTTGCGCGTGCGATCCCAATGCGGCGCCTCGGCTCAGGACCCGGTGCGTATTTCGCCCTGACCGAATACGATCCACTTGAGCGACGTGAGTCCCTCCAAGCCCACCGGACCGCGGGCATGGAATTTGTCGGTGGAGATGCCGATCTCCGCACCGAGTCCGTATTCAAACCCATCGGCAAATCGGGTGCTGGCATTGACCATCACGCTGGCCGAGTCCACTTCGCGCAGGAATCGCATCGCACTCGGGTGGTGGGTGGTCAAGATGGTGTCGGTGTGGTGCGAGCCATACCGATTGATGTGGGCGATGGCCTCATCCAAGCTGTCAACCACTTTGATGCTGATGATGGGCGCCAGGTATTCCTCGGACCAGTCGGACTCGATGGCGGGCTTCACAGGGGCCCCCGGGATGCAGGCCAGGATGGCTTGCGCTCGCTCGTCGCCACGCATTTCAACGCCTTTGGCCGCGAACACCGCGCCCAGCCGGGGCAAAAAGGCAGCTGCTTGCGTCACGTGCACCAGCAAAGATTCCGCCGCATTGCAGGGGCTGTACTTTTGCGTCTTGGCGTTGTCGGTGACCCGAAGCGCCATGTCCAGATCGACCTGCTCGTCGACATAGACATGGCAGTTGCCATCGAGATGCTTGATGACCGGCACGCGTGCCTCGGCGCTGATGCGCTCGATCAAGCTCTTGCCGCCCCGGGGGATGATGACGTCCACGAACTGCGGCATGGTGATGAGCGCGCCCACCGCCGCGCGGTCGGTGGTGCGCACGAGCTGCACCGCTTGTGAGGGCAACCCGGCCTCTTGCAGTGCGGCCTGCACCAACTCACTGAGTGCCACATTGGACCGGATGGCCTCAGAGCCGCCCCGCAAGATGCAGGCATTGCCACTCTTGATCGCCAGAGAGGCCGCCTCGATGGTCACATTGGGCCGGCTCTCGTAAATCATGCCGAACACGCCCAAAGGCACTCGCATGTGGCCGACGCGGATCCCGCTGGGGCGTGGCTTGATCTCGGAGACTTCACCGATGGGGTCGGGCATGGCCGCAATTTGCTCGCAGCCCTGCGCCACGGTCTCAATGATGGCCGGCGTGAGTTGGAGACGATCGATCAGGGGGCCCGCGAGCCCCGCCTGCGCCGCCGCCTCAAGGTCTTGGGCATTGGCCGACTGCAAATGCGTGGCGGACTCCCGCAGACGCCGAGCCAAGGCCCTCAAGGCCTGGTCCTTCGCGGCGGTGGGGGCGGCACTCATGCGAGCGGCTGCAGATCGAGCCGCTGCGCCCACTTGCGCCATATAGGTTGTCAAGTCTGACTCCGTCATGATGAGAATTGTCCCAAAACCCACAGCCAAGCGGAAGCGGTGGCCACATAGGCCAAGGTGGTGAGCACAATCGCCGCCGTGGCCTCGGCTTCCTGGGTGCGATACCGGTGAGCAAAGATGAGGGCATTGCTGCCCGTGGGCAGGGCCGCCAGCAGCACGACCACCGACAAAGGCAGACCTGTCAGGCCGAGCACTCCGCGGGCGAAGACCAGCACGCACAAGGGCAACACGATGAGCTTGAGCAGACCTGTGCCCAAGGCACCCCGTACACGGCCTTGCAAGCCGTATTGTGCGAGGTTGACGCCGATGAGAATGAGGCACACCGGCACCACTGCCTGAGACAGCCCCGCCAGCGCTTCGTCCACCGCCGGGTGCAGTCCCAAACCCGTGGCATTCCACACCATGCCCATGAGCAAGGGCAGCACCACCGGGTGGATCACCGCTTGACGGGCCGTGGAGCGCACGGTGGACCAACGGGAGGCGGTGTGGGCTTGTCGAGCCAAATCGAGCTCGGCCAAGGCCGTCATCAGTGTGAGCAAGAGCAGTCCATGCAGGCTGATCAGCGTGATGTGCAGGGCCACCCCGGGCTCCCCGAACAATGCGGTGGCCACCGGGATGCCCATTTGTACCCCGTTGCCGTAGGTCGCCGACACCGTGAACGCGGCTGGAGCGGCAGCTCCCCGGGTGAGCAGCGCGCGCCGCCTGACGGCATAGAGGCCCAACAGGTAAGCCACCGCCGGCACGAAGAAGGCCGCTATGGTGCGCCAAGGCAAGGTGGCGAAGTCTTGCAGCACCATCGTGCGAAACAGCAGCGCTGGCACAAACAGATAAAACGCCACGTCGGACAGCACCCGTCCTGCGACTGCCGACGCTGACGCCGACGCCGCGGATGCGACGTGGTAATCGCCCGGACCGGGTTCAGCCGCAGGCGCACCCGGCGGCTGCCCGATCCAGCCGAGCTGCGCAGCCACCCAGCCCAGGGCCACCATCAAGAAGATGGCCAGCAGCTTGTAGACAATGGGCTCGGACAAATCAGGCCTTGGCGGCTTTCTTGGCGGGGGTCTTGCGTGCAGTGGTTTTGGCCGCGCGGGGCTCAAATTCAAACACGACCTTGCCTTCTTTGGGGTTGAAACTCAGGTAGGCCTTGAACTTGCGACGGGTCTTGTTGGAGACGAAGTTTTCCAACAAGCTGGTTTTGCCGGTGGACAAGAGTTTGGCGACCTCTTCGCGGGATACCGGTTGTTGCAAGATGAGCTTCCCGCTCTTGAAGTCGCAGGTGACGTGGGCGCCCACGCTGTGTTCACACACATAGGACGTGCCATGTTCGAATACGCGGCCTTTGCACTTGGGGCAGGCGCCGATGGAGGTCTGTGCGGAGAAGTCCACGTCTTCCCCCGCGCCTTCCGCAGCCTTGTCAGCTTCACCAAAATCGAACTCGAGCTTGTAGTTGCCGATCTCTTCGTCGAAGGCCAGCTTCATCTCCGCGGTGAAAGGCCAGCCCGCCTTGGAGCGGAAGCCCTCGAGCGGACCGATTTTTTGGTCCCGCAAAAAGGCCTCAGCCTCGGCGGTCTCAAAGGCCCGGCCGGCAGGGATCTTGGTGAACGAGAAGCCGCAGCCGTCACTGTCCCCTGAGGCTCCGGTGCAGGCGAAACGCCGGTAGTTTTCTTTGACGATACCGCCACATTGCGGGCAGGGCACACCCAAGGTGGCGTAGTCACCCGGAATCGTGTCGCGGTCGTACTCCTTGGCCTTGCGCACGATGCGCTCAGCCATCTTGGCGATCTCGGCCATGAAGGTGTCACGCGGCAGCTGGCCATGCTCCATGAGGGCCAGTTGGTGCTCCCAGTTGCCGGTGAGTTCGGGCTTGGTGAGGTCTTCCACACCCAGCCCGCGCAGCAAGGTCATGAGCTGAAAGGCCTTGGCAGTGGGGATGAGGTCGCGACCGTCGCGCAACATGTATTTTTCGGTCAGCAGGCCTTCAATGATGGCCGCGCGTGTGGCGGGAGTGCCCAGCCCTTTTTCCGCCATGGCTTCACGCAACTCTTCGTCATCGATGAGCTTGCCGGCGCCTTCCATGGCCGACAGCAAGGTGGCTTCGGTGTAGCGCGCCGGGGGGCGGGTTTGCAGGCCCTTGGCTTGCACGTGTTCTGCGCGCACCTGTTCACCGGAGGCCACGGGCACCAGATTGGCGTCTTCGTCTTGCGCTTCACGTCCATAGACGGCGAGCCAGCCCGGGTTGACCAAGACCTTGCCTTGGGTCTGAAAGCGGTGGGTGGTACCGGCAGCTTGAATGGTGGACACGCGCGAGGTGACCAGGTATTCAGCGGGTGGATAAAACACGGCGATGAAGCGCTTGACCACCAGGTCGTAGAGCTTGGCTTCAATCTCGCTCAAAGACTTGGGGGTCTCCAGGGTGGGGATGATGGCAAAGTGGTCTGACACTTTGGTGTTGTCAAACACCCGCTTGCTGGCCTTGACATAGCCATCGTTCAGGGCCTTGCGGGCGTGGCCACTGAGCTCGCGCAAGGGCCCGGGCAGATCGGCATCGGACAAGGTCTCAAAGGTCTTGCGCACGGTGGCCAGGTAGTCCTCGGGCAGCGCGCGAGAGTCCGTTCGAGGGTAGGTGAGCACTTTGTGCTTTTCGTACAACGCCTGCGCAATGGACAGGGTGGTCTTGGCGCTGAAGCCCAGGCGCGAGTTGGCCTCGCGTTGCAGGGAGGTCAGGTCATACAGCAGGGGGGACGACTGTTTGGTCGGGTTGGATTCCTCGCTGACCTGGGCCGGCTGCCCTTGACAGGCCTGCGCGATGGCCGCTGCAGCCGCACCGTCCCACAGGCGATCCGCTTTGGCATCGGGGTCGTTGGGGTTCTTTTGCCAGGCGGGGTCCACCCACTTGCCTTCGTACGTGCCTGCTGCGGCATCAAACGTGGCATGCACCTCCCAATAGCTGCGGGGCACGTGTTTGCGGATCTTTTCTTCACGCTCCACCACGATGGACAGCGTGGGCGTCTGCACCCGACCGACGGTGGTCAAAAAGAATCCGCCGTCACGTGAATTGAAGGCCGTCATGGCGCGGGTGCCGTTGATGCCCACTAGCCAGTCGGCCTCGGAGCGGCTGCGCGCCGCGTCGGCCAGGCCCCGCATTTGCTCTTCGCTGCGCAAGGACTCGAAGCCCTCGCGGATGGCTTGAGGCGTCATGCTCTGCAGCCACAAGCGCTTCACGGGTTTGTTGAGCGAGCCCTTGGCACCAGCGGCATATTGCTCGATCAGGCGGTAGATGAGCTCGCCCTCACGCCCGGCGTCACAGGCATTGACAACCGCGGTGACGTCCTTTCGCTTGAGCAGCTTCACGACGGCGTTCAGCCGCGTTTTGGCCTTGTCGATGGGGGCGAGGTCAAAGTGAGGTGGCACCACGGGCAGGTGCGCAAAGCTCCACTTGCCGCGTTTGACGTCATAAGCCTCAGGCGCCTTGATTTCCACCAAGTGGCCCACGGCGGATGTGACCACCCAGGCATCGTTTTCAAAGTGCTCGGCATGCTTTTCAAACTTGCCGGCCACGGGGGTCAGCGCCCGGACGATGTCCTGAGCGACGCTGGGCTTTTCCGCAATGATGATGGTCTTGCTCATCGGTTCCTTCAGGGCTCTTTCGAAGCCACGCCTACAATCTCGGTCTCGCGCGCACGCACACACGCACGCACGTGGGCGCGCTCGCACGCATGCGCACGCACGCGCCCATGATTTCAATGTACCCAATGAAGACCCGATCGCAAGCCCCCCGTTCGAAGGCCACGCCAAAAAAATCCAGCCCCCCGCTTGGCGGCGCCGGTCGTCGCATTCAGGTGCGTCGCAGTGGCGTGCACGGCAAGGGGGTGTATGCGCTGCAGCCGATTGCCGCTGGCGAGACCCTCATTGAGTACGTGGGTGAAATTATCAGTTGGCCCGAGGCCCTACGCCGCCACCCCCACAACCCCAAGGAACCCAATCACACCTTTTACTTCAGCCTGGACGATGGACGGGTCATTGACGCTGCCCATGGCGGCAACGCCTCTCGGTGGATCAACCACTCGTGCGATCCCAACTGCGAGGCCGATGAGACCGACGGTCGTGTCTTCATCAAGGCCCTGCGAGACCTGAAACCTGGTGAAGAACTCTTTTACGACTATGGCTTGACCATTGACGAGCGCTACACCCCGGCGCTGAAGAAGGAATACGAATGCCGGTGTGGCAGCCCCAATTGCCGCCGCACGATGTTGTCACCCAAAAGGCGATGACGGGCCCGCAGGCCCACTCCGCGCTGCGCCACGCAGTGCTCCAGGCCCTGGTGTCCTCCGGGGCGAGCGGCGTCGACACCCAGGTCGACATCGTCGACGAAATCGGCTCCACCAACACGGCCCTGCTGGATCAGGCTCGCGCCACCGGCGATGTCAGGCCGCGCTTGCTCATGGCCTGGCAACAGACCCAGGGGCGTGGTCGCTGCGGACGCTCATGGGCCTCGCAGCCTGAAGCCTCTTTGACGTGGTCATGGGCTCAGCGACTCCAAGCCGACGACTGGTCGGGGTTGTCGCTGGCCGTGGGGGTGTCCTTGGCCCAGGCACTGGACCCCTGCAAAGAGGTTGCGGGAGTCAGATCTGCGCCGCGTCTTGGGTTGAAGTGGCCCAACGATCTGTGGCTGCTCGACCCCCAAGTGCCCATGGGCGGCCGCAAAGTGGGCGGCGTGCTCATCGAGACCTTGAGTGTGGGTCGACAGCGCGTGTGCGTGGTGGGGGTGGGGCTGAATGTCGCACCTCTCCAAGGTGTGGATGCGCGCGAGCTTTCCTCGGGTCTGGGCCATTTGCGAGAGTTGATCCCAAGCGTGCAGGTCTCGGAGGTCCTGCTGCGCGTTGCACCTGCTGTGGCTCATGGCTTGCAGCGGTTCGAGCAGCAAGGTTTTGAAGTGTTCCGCGCCGAATTTGAACGCCGGGACCTGCTCATGGGTCGGACCGTGGTGACCACGAGCCCGACGCCATCGGCGATATCAACGACCCCCATGCCTCTGACGGGCTCGGCCTGTGGTGTGGGTCCCGATGGCGCTCTGCGGCTCCGTGACGCCGATGGACACCTGCACGCGGTCGTTTCCGGCGAAGTCAGTGTCAGGCCGTCACCGCCTGACCCGCGGAGGTGATCGGCGCAGAAAGGCAGCGGCGGCGACCCAAGCGAGCAGCCATAGGCCCGACAGGGCACCTCCACCACCTGATGACTTCGAGGGCGGCGTCACCGGTGCGGCCGCCACCACCACCGACAGGTCTGCGCTGGCTTGCACCCCAAGATCATCCGTCACCGTGACCGTGATCACCACGGTACCGGCGCCGCTGGCTTGGAAGGTGGCTGTGGCGGCATTGGTGGCCGATGTGAACCCCGTGACCACCCCAGCGCCGTCTTTCACCGTCCAGGCATAGCCCACGATGCTGCGCCCGGTGCCTGCCGAGCTGTTGGCCGCTGTTACCTGGACCGAGCTGCCGGCGGTGGGTGAGGCCGTCACCAGTTCGGCTTTGGCCACGGGCTTGACGACCGAGGCGGCGACCGCGGCGGCGGCGTCCAACATGCCGGCGCCGCAGGTGGTGGTGGTGCAGTAGCACTCGAGCTGCTCGGTGCTGGTCGGCGGCTTGCATTGCACGGTGTCGGTGGCTGAGCCCGTGGTGGGGAAGGGGCGAGCTGTCGTCTGCAAGATGCGTTTTACATCCGCCGGCGACAGAGATGGGTTGGCTGAGAACATCAAGGCCACCGTGCCTGCCACAATGGGCGAAGAAAAGCTGGTGCCGACGCTGTAGTTGGTGCTGTCGGAATAGGTGTAGCCGCCGGCAACCGGGCCTTGGGTGCCGGAATTCAGCGCCGTGATGATGGGATACAGGCAAGCACCCGTCAGATTGACGCAGTTGCCCCCCGGCGCAGAAATGGCGACCTCAGGGCCGACATCGGAAAAGCCCACCTTGGTTCCAATGTGCCGAAGCCCGCCCACGGCCAGGATGCCGGGGCAATTGGCCGGGACGCCCACGGCCAATCCGGCCCCATTGCCTGCGGCCGCTACCACGACCACACCCTTGGCCGTGATGGCGGTCATGACGTCCTTGTAGGCCGCCGAGCACTCTCCATCAGACCCCAAGCTCATGTTGATCACCTTGGCAGGGGTGGTGTTGGTGGGCACACCGGCTTGGTCAATGCCGGCCGACCAATACATCGCCGCTTGAATGTCGGAGTCGTAGCCTCCGCACTTGCCCAACACCCGCACCGGCAACACCTTGGCTCCACTGGCAATGCCCGCCATGCCGATGCCATTGTTCGTGGCCGCGCCGATGATGCTGGCGGTTTGAGAGCCGTGCCACGAACTGCTGGAGGCTCCACAGCCATGGAAAAACCCGCCCAAGGCCTTGTCCTCGGCCGCCGTGATCCAGTCGCCGGGGTCTGAGGGGTCGGTATCTCGGCGATCACCGTCGTTGGCCACGCTCACGTTGTCGATGAAGTCGTAGCCGGCCAGCAGCTGGCCGCTCAAGTCCGGGTGGTTGAACAGCACGCCCGAGTCCAGCACCGCCACCACGATACTGGAGGCGCCCCGGGTGCGATCCCAGGCGCCGGGCAAGTTGGCGGCCGAGACCAAAGTCGCGTCAGGCGCACGCAAGTACCATTGACCCACAGCCGGGCCGGCCCCGTTGGCAGGGCCGGCAGCATACAAAGGGTCGTTGGGGACCCACAGGGCGCGGCGGACGCGATCTACCGAGACCGACTCCACATTGGGATCTTGGGACAGTTTTGAGGCGAGCGACTCGGCGCTGAGGCCCCTTGCCATGACCACATGGCCCCGGGGCCCCACCGCCCGACCTGCCGTCAAGGCCACGCCCACGCCCTGCGACAGCACATCTGCGCGCCGTTGGAAGACCGATTGAGCCTGTGCCATGTCGGCGGACAGCTCCACCGGGTGGTCGCGCGTCAAAGCTGCTTGGTCACGGTAGGTGACGATGACGCGCGCCATCGAGGCCGAGGGCGTGCCTGAGGAGACCGGGTCCGCGGCCGCGCGCAAGGTGGTGGAGACCGACAAAAGGCCCGGAGCCACCAGGCAGCTGACGAGGCAGGCGGTGGCGCACAGCGCCCGGCGAAGGGAGCGATTGTTCATGCCCCGCAGTGTAGGGCCTGGGGGGAGATTGCTTCGGCCTGCGGCCTCCCAATGACGGCTTCCGCCGCTGGGCGCCGACTGGGGATGCGCGTCATGGCGAGGGCCCAACGGGCCCGCGGCAATCGCGGCCCTGCCTGCCCGATCAGATTTTCAGCGTGAAATGACGCGTGCCATCTCTAGCACCTTGTTGGAGTAGCCCCACTCGTTGTCGTACCAGGCCACCACCTTGACGAAGGTCTTGTCCAGCGCGATGCCGGCTTCGGCATCGAACACGCTGGTGCAGGGTTCACCACGGAAGTCGGTGGCCACCACTTTGTCCTCGGTATAAGCCAACACTCCCTTCATGGGGCCTTCGCTGGCGGCCTTCATGGCGGCACAAATGGCGCTGTAGTCCGCCTCTTTGACCAACTCCACCGTCAGGTCGACGACCGAAACGTCCGAGGTGGGCACCCGGAAAGACATGCCCGTGAGCTTCTTGTTGAGCTCGGGGATGACCACACCCACCGCTTTGGCGGCACCCGTGGACGAGGGGATGATGTTTTCCAAAATGCCGCGCCCGCCGCGCCAATCTTTGTTGCTGGGCCCGTCCACGGTCTTTTGTGTGGCGGTGGCCGCGTGCACGGTGGTCATCAGGCCGCGCTTGATGCCGAATGAGTCATTCAACACCTTGGCCACGGGTGCCAAGCAGTTGGTGGTGCAGCTGGCATTGCTGATGATGGCCTGGCCGGCGTAGGTCTTGTCGTTGACCCCGTAGACGAACATCGGGGTGTCGTCTTTGCTGGGGGCCGACATGATGACTTTCTTGGCCCCTGCGTCGATGTGCTTTTGAGCCGTCTCTTTGGTCAGGAACAGGCCCGTGGACTCAATGACCACGTCGGCACCCACCTCGCTCCACTTGAGTTCTGCGGGGTCTTTGACGGCCGTCAGACGAATGCGCTTGCCGTTGACGATGAGCGTCGTGCCTTCGACCGACACGCTGCCCTGAAACCGCCCGTGCACGGAGTCGTACTTGAGCATGTAGGCCAAGTAGTCGGGTTCGAGCAAGTCATTGATGCCCACGATCTCGATGTCGGAGAAGTTTTGTGCGGCCGCACGAAACACCATGCGTCCGATGCGGCCGAAGCCGTTGATGCCTACCTTGATGGTCATGACCAGTCCTTCTTCAAAAATGAAATGATGAGAAACGAAATCAGAGGGCGCCGGTTAACGAGCGTCAACGCCTGGCGAGCACCCGGCGCACCACCGCAGCGACATTGGGCACGGTGAAATTGAAGTGGGTGAACAGCACACCGCCCGGGGCGCTTTCGCCGTAACGGTCCAAACCGATCACGGCCGCGCAACCGTACTTCCACCAGCCGTCGGTGACGCCGGCCTCCACGGCAATGCGGGGCAGCTTGGGCGGCAACACGCGGCTCTTGTAAGTGCTGTCCTGACGATCAAATACAGTCGTGCTGGGCACACTCACCACGCGCACCGCCACGCCAGAGCGCGCCAGTTCGGCTTGCGCATGCAGGGCCAGCGTGACTTCGCTGCCGGTGGCCAAAATCACCGCTTGCGCCTTTTTCTTGGAACCCACTTCACTGGGTTCGGCCAGCACATACGCCCCGCGGGCGATGTCGCCCAGGGAGGCCTTGGGCAGATAAGGCAGGTTTTGCCGGCTCAGCAACAAGGCGCTCGGCCGGCTCGTCTGGGCCAAGGCCTCGCGCCAAGCCACGACGGTCTCCGCCGTATCGGCGGGGCGCCAGACGTCCAGGTTCGGAATCAGACGCAACGAAGCACCGTGCTCCACACTCTGGTGCGTGGGGCCATCCTCGCCCAGGCCGATGGAGTCGTGGGTGAAGACGTGTACCACGCGCTTTTTCATGAGCGCAGCCATGCGGATGGCGTTGCGGCTGTAGTCGCTGAAGGTCAGGAAGGTGCCGCCGTAGGGGATGAAGCCACCGTGCAAGGCCACGCCATTCATGATGGCGGCCATGCCGAACTCGCGCACGCCGTAGTTGATGTGGCGCCCACCATTGGGTACGCCCGCTTCGTCCACACGCAATGCGGGCGTGGAGGAGGTGTTGGTGAGGTTGGAACCCGTGAGGTCGGCCGATCCGCCCAGCAATTCGGGCAGGGCGCGGGTGAAGGCTTCTAGCGCGATTTGACTGGCCTTGCGGGTGGCCACGGTTTCTGCTTTCGCGGCAGCGGCTTGCAGCGCCTCTTGAGCGACTTGGTGGAAGTGAGATGGCAGCTCACCGCGCATGCGGCGTTCGAATTCCGCAGCTTCTGTGGGGTACTGCTTGCGGTAGGCCGCGACCACGTCGCTCCAAGCCTTTTGAGCCGTACGGCCTTTTACCTTGGCGTCCCACTGTGCGTAGACCTGCTGAGGGATCACAAACGGCTCGTGCGTCCAGCCCAAAGCCTCACGCGTGAGCTTGATTTCTTCGGCCCCCAAGGCCTCACCGTGGGCCTTGGCCGTGCCAGCGCGGTTGGGTGAACCTTTGCCGATGGTGGTGCGGCAGATGATGAGCGTGGGTCGCGCGGCCGACTTCTTGGTCTGGGCCAGGGCCGCATCCACGGCGCCAACATCATGCCCATCGATGGGCCCGATCACGTCCCATCCATAGCTCATGAAGCGCAGCGCCACGTCGTCCCCATACCAGGGCTTGACGGGGCCATCGATGCTGATGCCGTTGTCGTCGTACAGCGCAATCAGCTTGTCAAGCTTCCAGGCGCCCGCGAGGGCGCAGGCCTCGTGGCTGATGCCCTCCATCATGCAGCCGTCGCCCAAGAAGACATAGGTTCGGTGATCCACCAGGGTGTGGCCCGGGCGGTTGAATTCTTGGGCCAGCAGTTTTTCGGCCAAGGCGAAGCCCACGGCGTTGGCAATGCCCTGCCCTAGGGGGCCGGTGGTGGTTTCTACCCCGGGGGTCACGTCCACTTCGGGGTGACCTGGCGTCAGGCTGTGCAACTGGCGAAATTGGCGGATCTCACTCAAGGGCAGGTCGTATCCGCTCAAGTGCAGCAAGGCATACAGCAGCATCGAACCGTGTCCGTTACTGAGCACGAACCGGTCGCGGTCGGCCCAGTGGGGGTCGGTGGGGTTGTGCTTGAGGTGGCGACTCCACAAGGCCACGGCCATTTCTGCCATGCCCATGGGAGCGCCGGGGTGCCCGGAATTGGCAGCCTGCACGGCATCCATGGTGAGAGCACGGATGGCATGGGCCATCTCGACAGGGGAAGTGGGGGTCGCAGAGGCCATGGGTGCGCGATGGGCGTTGGACGCCGAAAATGGAGGGTTGGCGATGCCTAAGCTGCGGATGTGGACGATCATCCAGACCCGTCTCAGGGATTCCCCGGATTTTAGCGGCCCCTACACTGGGCGTCGATGCGTCCACCCCTTCCTTGGATCCAGTCCCCATGAAAGCGCTCATCTTGGCGGCCGGTCGGGGCGAGCGCATGCGACCGCTCACCGATCACACCCCCAAACCCTTGCTGGAAGTGGGCGGCAAACCCTTGATCGTCTGGCACCTGGAGGCCCTGGCACGTGCGGGCGTGCGCGAGGTGGTCATCAACACGGCCTGGTTGGAGGCGCAATTTGAACCCGCCTTGGGCGATGGCCGGGCGTGGGGGCTGAGCCTGACCTGGTCTCACGAGGGTCGTGACCATGGAGGTGCGCTGGAGACTGCCGGGGGCATCGCCAAAGCCTTGCCTCACCTGGGGGACGTGTTTTGGGTGGTGTCGGGCGATGTCTTTTTACCCGGGTTCTCGTTTGATGCCGCGATGGCGCAAGCCTGGTCTCGCGGCACCGATCTGGGCCACTTGTGGCTGGTGGACAACCCGCCCCATCACCCAACCGGGGACTTTGCCCTCACCGCGGCCGGACGGGTTCTCAGTGCCAACCCTGCCAACGACGGGCACCGATTGACTTGGGCCAGTGTGGGCCTGTTCAAAGCCCAGCTGTTCGCCCAGGTGACCCCGGGCACCCGGTTGCCCTTGCGCCCGGTGCTCGAGCACGCCATTTCTCAGGGCCGGCTCAGCGCCCAGCGTTGGGAGGGCGGCTGGACCGATGTCGGCACCCCTGAGCGGCTCCAAGCGCTGCGCCGGGGGTTGGCTTGATGTGCGTTATTGCGCCAATGACGCGGTGACGGCATCAATGCGCTGCATCACCTCGGGCGTCAACCGGGAGGCCACGCCCACTGCTCCCAAGTTGTCCTGAAGCTGCGACACCTTGGAGGCCCCCGTGATGACGGTGCTCACCCGAGGGTTCTTGGTGCACCAGGCAATCGCCAGCTGTGCGGGGGTGGCCTGAATTTCTGCGGCAATCTTCTCCAGCTCGGCGACCGCGACATTGCGCGCGGAGTCGGTCAACCCTTCTCGCAAGAAAGCCATCGTCTCCATGGCGCCGCGGGAGCCCTCTGGAATGCCCGCCCGGTATTTGCCTGTAAGCAGACCCGAGGCCAGCGGGCTCCAGGTGGTCAGCCCCAGGCCGATGTCCTCGTACAGCCGCGCGTATTCCTGCTCCACCCGATTGCGGTGGAACAGGTGGTATTGAGGTTGCTCCATCACGGGCTTGTGGAGATGGTGGCGATCGGCAATGTCCCAGGCCGCACGAATGTCGGCGGCCGCCCATTCGCTGGTGCCCCAGTACAGGGCCTTGCCCTGACGAATCATGTCGCTCATGGCCCAGACGGTCTCTTCTACGGGCGTGTGGGGGTCAGGGCGATGGCAATAGACCAAATCGACGTGATCCAGACCCAAGCGTTTTAACGAGCCATCGATGGCTTGCATCAGGTATTTGCGGTTGAGGGTGTTGCGACGGTTCACGGCCTCGCCGTCTCGGTCCAGGCCCCAGAAGAACTTCGTCGACACCACATAATTAACGCGAGGCCACTTGAGCCTTCTCAAGGCTTCGCCCATGACCTTTTCGCTTTCGCCCAAGGCATAGCCCTCGGCGTTGTCAAAAAAGTTGACACCGGCGTCCGCAGCTGCGGCCATCATCTCGACCGCGGCGTCCACGTTGACCTGGTTGTGATACGTCACCCAAGAACCCAATGACAAGGCACTGACCCGAAGGCCGGCACGACCCAGACGGCGATATTCCATATACCATTCACTTTCAACGAGAAGCCCCAAGCCTACTGCAATCGGTCTTTCCGCACGCGTTCCTCGGAATTAGGCCTGCCCCGCATATGTCCCTATCGCCCCCGCTCAGACTGGCCATCATTGGCGCCGGCCCCGTTGGCTTGTCCTTGGCGGTGCACGCATCGCGCGCCCTTCCTCAGGCCGACATCACGTTGTTCGATGCGCGGCCGGCTGAGCGCGACCTGTCGCGCGACCCTCGAACCTTGGCCATCTCTTGGGGCAGTGTGCAGTTGCTCCAAAGGCTTCAGGCGTGGCCGGGGGAGGCCGCCCAGCCCATTTCGCATGTGCATGTCTCGCAAGTGCCCCCTACGTGGCCTTGGCCGGGTCAGGGGGGTCCCCTGGAGGCGCTCGTTCAGCCCAAGGTTGAACTGGATGCAGCGGGTCTCGGCGTTCCACAGCTCGGGGCGGTGTTGGCCTATGGCCCTCTGGTCTCGACCCTGCAAGCGGCCTGGATCCAATCGGTGTCACGTGAACCGCAACGCTTGCATGCCCGATTCGGGGCGCCGGTGGTCGACCTCAAGTCCGAGCCCGAAGGCGTCGAAGTGGATGCAGGCATCGCGGAGCGCTTCGATGTGGCGGTGGTGGCTGAGGGGGGGGTGTTCGCCGATCAGGCCCGAAAAGCGGTGGTGCGTGACTACGCCCAAAAGGCCTGGGTCGGCCAGGTGACGCTAGAGGGCGGCCGTTCCGGTTGGGCGTTTGAGCGGTTCACACGTCAGGGCCCTTTGGCGCTGCTGCCCTTGCTCCCAACGGCCTCGACGTCTCTTGCGCCGCATTTGCAGGCCGCGTTGGTATGGTGTGTGCCCTCGGACGACGACGCGGTGGCGTCCATGACTGCGGTCCAGCGCATGGCGGTGTTGAATGCGCAGTTGCCTCGCGAAGCAGGTCGCGTGGTGGCGATCACAGAGCTGAAATCCTTTGCGTTGGGGCTCAATGCTGAGCGCACGCTGGTGCAGGGGCGCCGCGTTTGCATCGGCAATGCGGCACAAACCCTGCACCCGGTGGCCGGGCAGGGTTTCAATTTGGGGCTCAGAGATGCCTTTGCCTTGGTGCAGGCTCTGCAGTTCGCGCCCGATGTGGCTTCGGCCTTGAAGCGGGTGGAATGGCATCGCGCGCCGGATCGCTGGGCCTTGATGGCAACCACCGACTTCCTGGCCCGCAGCTTCACCTGGAAAGGTCCGGGGTTCGGGGCTGCTCGAGGCCTGGCCTTGGCCCTGATGGATCAGTTCGAGCCGCTCAAGAAGAGCCTGGCTCGACAGATGATGTGGGGGCGGCGCTGAGCCGCCGATGGGCCAAAGCAGGCAGCTGGGTGCGCACCTGGGCCAGCCTTTGATCATCAAGTTCTGCGCTCACCACCCCCGTGCCCTCGGGTTGGACCGCCAGCACCTCGCCCCAGGGGTCAATGATCATGGTGTGACCCCAAGTGCGCCGGCCGTTTTCGTGCACACCCCCTTGTGCAGGCGCCAAGACGTAGCACTGGTTCTCCACGGCCCGGGCGCGGAGCAGGAGCTCCCAGTGGGCGCGGCCGGTGGTGTAGGTGAAAGCGGCAGGCACGCACAGCAGATCGCAAGGTGCGAGTGATCGGTACAGCTCCGGGAATCGCACGTCGTAACACACGCTCAGGCCCACCTTGTGCCCGGCGGCCTCAAAGGAGACGGGCTGCGAACCACGCTCCAGCACCTGGCCCTCGTCGTAGCGTTCCTTGCCGTTGTCAAACGCAAAAAGGTGGATCTTGTCGTAGCGTGCGGCCACTTGCCCGTCGGGCCCAAAAACCCAACACGTGTTGCGAACGCGCTCGGGCTGGCCCACAGCGTCCAGCCGTACCGGCATCGTCCCGCCGATCAACCAGAGGCCATGCTGGCGTGCGGCCTCGCGCAGCATGTCTTGGATGGGTCCATGACCCGCGGCCTCCGCCACCCCAAGTTTGTCCTGGTCACGTCGCCCCATCAGGCAAAAGTATTCGGGCAGCCCCACCAGGCGGGCGCCCTCGCCGGCGGCTCGCGCGATGAGGTCTCGGGCCGTTTGCAGGTTTTGGTCGACATCGGGGGTCGACACCATTTGAATGGCAGCGATCTTCATTCAATCCATTGTGCACCGAGGCCGCCAAAAGTCCTAGAAGGCGTGTCAACCAAAGGTTCCGGGTAATCTGCACGGTGATGTCCTCTGTTTCTCCGGCCCCAACAGCTACCTTTGCCTGTGCGTCAGCAGACCACAGCCGTTTCGTGCAGCGCATTCGCAGGCGCTATGGGCGAGAAATCGATTGGCTGAGCGCGGGTATCCCCACGCAGACCAGCATGCGGCGGACGGTCGACGCCTTGATGGCACAAGGTCGCGAGCTGGGCTCGGCCCTTCGGGTCATGCGGCAATTGGTGCTCGAGCGGTTGGCGGTGCTCGACGTGGAGCAGCAAGTGCCCTTGGACACCGTCACCGGGGCCATGACCGACCTGGCCGAGGTGGCGCTGGAGATGGCGCTGGACCACGCCTTGCGAGAGAACGATTTACGCCACGGCCCGCCGTTGAATGCGCAAGGTCAGCGGGTTGATTTTTGGATTGTCGGCATGGGCAAGCTGGGCGCTCGTGAGCTCAATGTGTCGTCCGACATCGACCTCATCTATGTGTACGAGGATCAAGGCGAGACTGCGGGTCCCAACCCCGTATCGGCCCACGAGTACTTTTCTCAGGTGGCCAAGCGCCTGTACGCCTTAATCGGTGACACCACCGAAGATGGCCTTGTGTTTCGGGTGGATCTGGCCTTGAGACCCAACGGAAACTCGGGTCCCCCGGTGGTAAGCCTGCCGATGTTGGAGGAGTATTTTCTGGTGCAGGGGCGCGAATGGGAGCGATTCGCCTGGCTGAAGAGCCGAGTGGTCGCGCCTCGAGCGTCGGTGGGCAGTGGCCGTGCCTTGGCCTTGAGGGATGTGGTCACGCCGTTTGTGTACCGGCGCTATCTTGACTACGGTGTCTTTGAGGGGCTGCGTCAGCTGCATCGGAAGATCCGCGAGGAGGCGCATCGGCGCGCCGCCGGGCGGCCTGAGCGGGCCAATGATGTCAAGCTGTCACGTGGCGGCATTCGCGAGATCGAATTCATCGTTCAGTTGATGCAAGTGGCGCGAGGCGGGCAGTTTCCCGAAATCCGCTCTCGCTCCACGGTGAGCGGCTTGCGCAAGCTCACGGCGCGCAATTTGATGAAGCCAGCCACCGCAGACAAGTTGGCCCAGGCCTATGACTTTTTGCGACGCGTAGAACACCGCATTCAGTACCTGGATGACCAGCAAACTCACCTGCTGCCGACGGCCGATGGCGATCTGACCTGGATTGCTGCAAGCATGCGGCTGCACGGCAGCGACGGCGCCTGCGAACTGCTCGACCGATTTGGCGAGGTGCGCGAGTTGGTGGCCACCGAATTCGACGCCTTGCTGCACGATGGGCGCACGCCTGCGCCGACGTCATCCCAAGAATGCCGTCGCTGCGGCCATGAGCCCTGTGCCATTGACAGCGAGGCGCTCATTGAGTGCTTGCCTCCTGCGCTCGCCGAGCGCGTGCGCACTTGGGCGGCCCAGCCACGCGTGGCCCGGTTGCGCGATGAGAGCAAGCTGCGCTTGGGGCGTTTGGTCCAGCGCGCGCAAAAGTGCGTGGAAGAATCGGGCTGCACGATGGATGCGGCCTTGCGTTTTGTCGATTGGATGGAGCCTTTGCTTCGGCGTGAGAGCTATCTCACGCTGCTGGTGGAGCGCCCAGAAGTCCAAAAGCGATTGCTCCGATTGCTGGGGCTGGCCCGCTGGCCTATGCAATATCTCATGCGTCACCCGGGTGTCATTGATGAGTTGGCCGACGAGCGTTTGTTGCATCAACGTTTCCAGCGTGACGACTACGTGAACGACCTCGATCAGCGTCATGCAGCCTGGACGCGGTCGGGGCAGGCCGACGAAGAGTCTTTGCTCGACACTTTGCGGCATGCGCACCATGCCGAAGTTTTTCGAACCTTGGTGCGAGATGTCGAGGGGCAGCTCACGGTGGAGCAAGTGGCCGATGATCTCTCGGCCTTGGCCGATGCCACCCTGGAGACGGCCCTTCGATGGGCGTGGGTGGCTTACAAGGCCCACCATCGTGAGCAGCCCGCTTTTTCGGTGATTGCCTACGGCAAGCTCGGGGGCAAAGAGCTGGGCTACGGCAGCGATTTGGACGTGGTTTTCCTCTACGACGACGCCGACGAACCGGATCGCGACCGCGCGCAGGAGATTTACGGTGGCTTCGTGCGCAAGGTCATCACCTGGCTCACCTTGCGCACGGGGGCCGGTGAGTTGTTCGACATCGATACCGCATTGCGCCCCAACGGCAACTCGGGTTTGTTGGTGACGTCGATCCAGTCGTTTGAGCGTTACCAGGAAGGGCGAGGCTCGAATGCCGCTTGGACCTGGGAACATCAAGCCCTGACCCGCGCCCGGTTTTGTGCCGGGGCTGTGTCCATTGCGTCTCGATTTGAGGCCGTGCGCCATGAGGTGCTCACCGCCCCACGGAACTGGCAGGCATTGTGGGAAGAAGTGCGTGCCATGCGCGAGAGGGTGCGTCAGGCCCACGCGGTGCCTCCAGGCCGCTTCGATGTCAAGCACAGCCCAGGCGGGATGATGGATGCGGAGTTCGCCGTGCAGTTCTTGGTGCTGTTGCACGGCGGTGCACATCCCGAGCTGCTGGCCAATGCCGGCAATATTGCGTTGTTGCAACGTGCCGAGGAGGCGGGGTTGTTGCCTCCTGGGGTTGGCCATGCAGCTGCCGATGGGTACCGCGAGCTGCGCCGCATTCAACACCGGGCGCGCCTGGATGAGCAGCCGACCCACTTCTCTTTGGACAGTGAAGACGATGCGGCGCGAAATCAGGGTTTGATGCAAGCGCGCGACGCCATCTCGGCGGTGTGGCGTCATGTGATGGAGGCGGGCACGGCCGCACCATGAGCCGCTCCTGGGGGCTCGCCTGCGCCGCAATGGCCGGGGCGGCCGTGGTCGTTTGGATGGGGGGGCCAGCCTGGGCATCTTGGCTCGATTGGCAATCTGAGGCCGCCTGGGGTCAACCCTGGCGGTGGTGGACCGCCGCCTGGGTGCATCTGAGTGGTCCACATTTGCTGGCGAATGTGGCCGGTTGTGTGGCGCTGGCCTATTGGGCCCGTGCGGCAAACACCCCCGCGGCGTGGCTGTGGGCTTGGATGGGGGCTTGGCCGCTCACCCACCTGTCGCTGCTGGGGGTTCCCCAGCTCCTGCACTACGGCGGCCTGTCGGGCGTGCTGCATGCGGGAGTGGCTGTGGTGACGCTCCAAGCGGTCTTGCAGGGGCAGGGTCGCACGCGCGGGGTGGCGGCGATGGTGGGGCTGGGCTTGTGCGGCAAGGTGTTTTGGGAGCGACCCTGGGTAGAGCCCATCACCCAATTGGCGCCGTGGGATTTCCCGGTGGCTGTCGTGGCACATGCCACCGGCGCGTTCTGGGGCGTGGTCTGCGCGTGGGTGACTCAGGCGACCATGAGAAGATGTCGTCTGTGAACCCCGTCGATCAACCCTCTCAGCGCCGGGACGCCTTGGACGCCAAAGCCGTCATCACGCTCTTGGTGTGTTGCATCTTGTGGGGGCTGAATCAAATTGCCGCCAAAGTGACCTTGGTGGACGTGCCCCCGCTCTTGCAAGCCGCGTGGCGCTCCAGCGGGGCGGTGGTGCTGGTGGTGGCTTGGGCTCACTGGCGTCAGGTGCCGCTTTGGACACGCGATGGCAGTTCGCGAGGTGGATTGCTGGCGGGTTTGCTGTTCGGTGCTGAATTCGCCTGCATCTTTGTGGGCTTGCAGTTCACAGCCGCCTCGCGCATGGTGGTTTATCTGTACTCGGCCCCATTCATCGTGGCCTTGGGCATGCCTTTTATCGCCAAAGGTGAGCGTCTGTCGGCCTTGCAGTGGGTAGGGCTGGTGATTGCCTTCGCAGGTGTGGCAGTTGCTTTCGCCGAAGGCTTTGGCCAGGCCTCCCTGGGCCCACGCGTGTGGGTGGGTGATGCCTTGGGCGTGGCGGCCGCCGTGTTCTGGGCCCTCACTACCTTGGTGATACGCGCCACCCGGTTGGGTCAAGCCCCGGCGGAAAAGACCTTGGCGTATCAGTTGGCGGTTTCCGCGGTGATGTTTTGGATCATGTCGTGGGCCGCGTCCGAAGCTTGGCCGCCACGAATTTCCGCCTTGTCATGGGGATCGTTGGCATTCCAAACGGTCGTGGTGGCCTTTGCAAGCTTTCTGACTTGGTTCTGGCTGGTGCGGCACTACCCGGCAGCCCGCCTCTCTTCGTTCACCCTGGTGACTCCGCTGGCCGGTTTGGCCTTTGGCGTGATCTTGTTGGGTGAACCCCTCTCGGCTCGTCTGCTCATTGCCGCCTCCGCCGTGGCAGTGGGCCTGCTTCTCATCAACCGGCCCGCTGTCAGGAGACCCTCATGATTGTGCTGTGCGGATTCCCGCTGTCCAACTACTACAACAAAGTGAAGATGGCGATGCTGGAAAAAGGCGTGCCTTTCACCGAAGAGCGCGTGGGTACCGGCTCCAAAGACGAGGCCATCCGCTCGGCGTCGCCGTTGGGAAAGGTGCCCTTTGTCAAGACGCCTCAAGGCCCTTTGTGCGAAAGCCAGGTCATCGTGGATTGGTTGGAGGCGGCCTATCCGCAGCACCCGCTGGTGCCTGCGGACGCCTACGCCGCCGCCAAGGTCCGCGAGCTGGCCACTTTCATTGACCTGCACCTGGAGTTGGTGGTGCGGGAGCTGTACCCCCAGGCGTTTTTTGGAGGGTCCGTGAGCGACGGCACCCAGGAGCGGGTGCGCAAACAGCTCGACAAGCACATCGCCGCCTTCAAGCGCTTGGCCCGTTTCGCACCTTTCGTGGCGGGAGAGCAATTCACGCTGGCCGATTGCTCAGCGTGGGTCAGTTTGCCGTTGGTCGCGCTCGCCACCAAATCGGTGTTGGGTGAGGACTTGTTGGCCTTGCACGGTGTGGACTGGAAAACCTACGCCAAGACCGTGGGTGAGCGGCCCAGCGCGGTGCGCATCACCGAGGATCGCAAGGCGGACTCGACCGTGCCGAAGTCTTGACCGATCCCCCTGGGGGAAGTGTCAAGCGGCCGTGCGGCTGGCCAGCGCTACCGCCATGTCTTTGCGGTAGCGGTTGAGTTCTTGCACGCTGGCGAAGCTGCGCTCGAACAGCAGGCTCAAGTTGTGCAGGATGCGTTCGACCACCTTGCTCTCCCAGGCGGCATCGAACTTGATCTGTTGATCCAGCCAACGCTCCAGCCACTGCGGGTCGGGCAGACGGCTTTGCACGGTGTCTCGGGGAAACAGCTGCTCGTTGACATGCAGATTGGTCGGGTGCAGTGCCTGGGCGGTGCGCCTGGCACTGGCCATCAACACGCCCACTTTGGCGAAGGCTGCGCGGGCTTCGTCGCCGAAGCGCTGCATGGCGCGCTTCATGTACCGCAAGTAAGCGCCACCGTGCCGCGCTTCGTCGCGTGCCAAGGTCTCATAGATGGTTTTGATGACTGGCTCCGTGTGCCATTGGGCGGCGCAGCGGTACCAGTGGTTGAGCCGAATCTCGCCACAGAAGTGCAACATCAGTGTCTCCAGGGCAGGCGCGGGGTCGAACTCAAACCGCACTTCGTGCAGTTCAGCCTCCGTGGGGACCATGTCGGGTCGGAATCTGCGCAAGTACTCCATCAGGACCAGTGAGTGCTTCTGTTCTTCGAAGAACCACACACTCATAAAAGCAGAGAAATCACTGTCGTCTCGGTTGTCGCGCAAGAACATCTCGGTGGCCGGCAGCGCGGCCCACTCGGTGATGGCGTTCATCTTGACGGTGCGCACCTGCTCGTCGCTGAGCAGGCTGGGGTCAAAATCGGCCCACGGAATGTCGGTGTCCATGTTCCACCGGACCGATTCGAGCTGTTTGAAGAGTTCAGGGTACAGCATGGGCGCATTGCGGCTGGAGATGCGGCATTTTAGGGATGTTCGCCGCCATCACCATGGACTCAACCACCTGAGGACGATCAGGTTTACTAAAAAGTACATAAAAATACTATTGAGTTCACAAAATGAACGATGTAGTATACGCGTAACTTGAATTTCAAGAACAGGGTTTCGACCATGGAACGCCGTCTTGCTGTCGTTGGGTCAGGCATCTCGGGGCTGGCGGTCGCTTGGTCATTGGCCCGAGAGGCCCAGGTCACGCTCTTCGAGTCAGGCGCGTATTTCGGGGGTCACGCCAACACGGTGGACGTCACGTTGGATGGCTTGACCCATGGCGTGGACACGGGCTTCTTGGTGTTCAACCATCGCACCTACCCCGAGCTGGTCAAGTTGTTCGATCAACTTCAGGTTCAAACCGCAGCGTCAGACATGTCGTTTTCGGTGCAACACCGCGGCACGGGCCTGGAGTGGAGCGGCACCAACCTGAACAGCGTGTTCGCTCAGCGACGCAATGCGCTGCGGCCCAGCTTCCTCAGGATGTTGCGCGACATTCTGCGGTTCAATCGCTTGACCACCGAATTGGCCGAACGTGGGGCAGAAGCCGAGTTGGCCGAAGCCACGGGCGAGTTTCTCGACCGCCACGGCTTTGGAGTGGCCTTTAGAGAAGGCTATTTCTTGCCCATGATTGGGTGCATCTGGTCTTGTCCCACCGATCAGATGCTGCAGTTCCCCATCGCCACCTTGATCCGCTTTTGTCACAACCATGGGTTGATCCAAGTGACCGACCGGCCTCAGTGGCACACAGTGCGAGGGGGCTCCAAGCACTATGTGCAAAAGATGGTGGCCTCGCTGCAGGATGCGCGTTTGAACGCACCCGTATCGGCCGTGAAGCGTGTGCGAACGCCCGACGGCAGGCCGCAGGTCTGCGTGAGCTCGCACCGCGGTGACGAGGTTTTTGACGACGTGGTGCTCGCCTGTCACACCGACCAGAGCCTGGCTCTGCTGCAAGATGCCAGTGCGCAGGAGCGGCATTGGCTGGCGTCCATCCGATATCACCGCAACGAAGCGGTGCTGCACACTGACGCGTCGGTCTTGCCTCGGCGCCGCTTGGCCTGGGCGGCATGGAACTACGAGCGCGCGGCGGAGCCCTCACGAGAGGAAGCGGGCGTTTGCTTGCACTATCTCATCAACCGGTTGCAGCCCTTGCCTTGGCAGCGCCCGGTGGTGGTATCGCTCAACCCCCATCGCCCCATCGACGCTGCGCAAGTGGTGGCGCGCATCCATTACGACCACCCCGTGTTTGACCGAGAAGCCGTGTCTGCACAAGCACAGATCGACGAATTCCAAGGACATGGCGGGGTGTGGTTCTGCGGGGCCTGGACGCGATACGGCTTCCATGAAGATGGCCTGCGCTCAGGCCTGGATGTCGTTCAACGTCTGAAAGCCTCTTGGGGGATGAACGCATGACCGGCCCGGTGCCGTGGCTGGCCACTGGCGAGGTCCGGCATGCGCGCTTGCGCCCGGCTGGACACCAATTCACATACCCGACCTTCTTTGTGCTGTTGCCCATGCGCGCATGGCGCACATCGGCGTTCTCGGGGCTGCCTCGCAATCGCCGGGGTTGGTTGAGTTTTCACGACCGTGATCACGGTGCGGGCGGCGCAGATGCGCTGGTTTGGATCGATGACTTGCTGCGGACCGAGGGTATCAATGACGCTACCGGTGAAGTGTGGCTGCAAACTTATCCCCGTGTGTTGGGCTATGCGTTCAAGCCTGTGAGTTTTTGGTACTGTCACCGCGCCGATGACAGTTTGGCGGCGGTGGTGGCCGAGGTGAACAACACCTTTGGTGAACGGCATTGCTACCTGTTGTCGGGACCTGACCTGGCATGGGGTCGGACCTTGCAAGCTCACAAGGTGTTTCATGTGTCGCCATTCTGCGACGTGCAGGGTCACTACGAGTTTCGGTTCATGCGCACGGTCGACCGCATGGTGGCCCGCGTGGATCACGCAGATGCCCAAGGTCCGCTGCTGCGCACCAGTGTGAGCGGACGGCTTGAACCCCTGAACCCCCGTACGGCCCGCGCAGCTATTTTGCGCCGGCCTTTGTTGACGCTGGGCGTCATGGCGCGAATTCACTGGCAGGCCTTTCGCCTGTGGGTCAAGCGCGTGCCCTTTTTCCGCAAACCCGAGCCTCCCCAGGCCTTCATTTCCCGTTGAGGTCCCCCATGTCCAGTACCAGCACCACGTCCGACCTGGCTTTTGAAATTCCACCCCAGACACCCGCGGCCGCTCGGGCGGTGTTGAGGCTGTTGAGTCGGTTGCAGGTGGGCACACTCGACATCCAGTTGCCCACCGGCGCGCAGGCTCGTTTTGGCGCAGGAGATGCGCCTCATGCCTCGATCCGCTTGTTGCGCTGGGAGGTGTGTCAAAACGCACTGCAGCGCGGTGACGTGGGCTTTGCCGAAGGCTACTTCGATGGCCATTGGACGACCCCCGATCTGAGCGCCCTGTTGCGCCTGCTGATTGCCAATCGCACGGCCTTGGAGGAGGTCATCTACGGCAGTTGGTGGGGATCCCTGCTGGGTCGCCTGAGGCACTGGTTGAACCGCAACACCCGCAGCGGCAGCCGCAAGAACATTCATGCGCATTACGACCTCGGCAACGCCTTCTATCGCCTATGGTTGGATGAGTCGATGAACTACTCCAGCGCTTGGTTCAACGGCGATTGGAATCAGCCGATGGCGCAGGCCCAAATGGCCAAGGTCCGCAGGGCCTTGGAGGAATGCGGGGTCCGCGCGGAGCACCGCGTGCTGGAAATTGGATGCGGTTGGGGTGCGGTGGCTGAAGAGGCCACGTCACGTTTCGGTGCGACGCTGGTGGGCGTGACCTTGTCCACCGAGCAACTCGCTTTTGCACAAGAGCGTATGGCGCAATGCGACACCACCTCGCGTGCTGATTTGCGCTTGCAAGACTACCGCGACGTGCGGGACGGCCCGTTTGATGCGGTGGTGTCTATCGAGATGTTCGAAGCGGTGGGCCGCGAGTTCTGGCCGAGCTACTTTGAGACGGTCCATCGTCAGCTCAAGCCGGGCGCCCGAGCTTGCATCCAAACCATCACCATTGCAGACTCGTTGTTCGAGCGGTATGTGAAGTCCACCGACTTCATTCAGCAGTACATCTTCCCGGGCGGCATGTTGCCCAGTCCGACGGTGTTTCGCGAACAGGCTCAACGCGCCGGCTTGATCGTAGAGCGCGAGTTGGCCTTTGGCCACGACTACGCCGAGACCCTGCGCCGTTGGCGAAGCGCCTTCTTGTCTCACGAGGCACAGGTGGGCACGTTGGGTTTTGACGCGCGCTTCATGCGCATTTGGGAGTTTTACCTGGCGTACTGCGAGGCGGCTTTCGACACGGGCAACACCGATGTCATGCAGTTCACCTTGCGTCGGCCATGCGCTTGAATCCGAGTCGTCGTCGAGCGGTCGGCCAGGGTCTGACTGCAGGCTTGGCACTGTGGTGGGCCATGGGCATTGGCCCCGTACGCGCTCAGAACGCGTCCGTGGCCGCTGCCTCCGCTCCGCGAGAGTTGCAGTCGCTGTGGGCAGGCGGCGCTACGGCGCGCCTGATGGGCAAGGCCCGCTTGCGGTTCATGGGTTTCACGGTGTACGACATTCGCTTGTGGACGCCGGCTTCTCAGATGAGCGCGAAGTCATGGCCCCAGCAGCCCTTCGCACTCGAGCTCGAATACGCCTTGTCGTTGTCGGGTCGCGCCATCGCTGAAAGGTCACTGAAGGAAATGGAGCGTGCGGGACCCTTACCCAAGGAGGTCGCGGACAAGTGGCAGGCGCTGCTGGAGGCTTGGATTCCCGATGTGACGCCGGGTGACCGGCTCACGGGCGTGCATGGAGGCGATGGATCATTGCGCCTGTTTCATAACGGCTCGGAGCGCGCACAAGCGCGAGACCCAGAGCTCGCGCGTCGTTTCTTTGGTATTTGGCTGGGGCCATGGACCTCGGAGCCCCGCCTGCGAGACAGCCTGTTGGCCGGGGGATTATGAGTCTCACCTCTGGCGCGCGCGTGGCAGCTCACGAAGTCACCTGGATCCGTGGCCTGAGCTACGGCCTGTTGGCCTTGCCGCTGGCCTTCGTGGCCATGCCGCTTTACATGGCATTGCCCAGGCACTACGCCGAGAACTTTGCGGTACCCCTGGGGTGGTTGGGGCTGTGCCTGCTGGTCGCACGTCTCGGTGACGCCGTGTGCGACCCTTGGATTGGCCGCTGGGTGGATCGTGTGTTGATGCATTCGCGCCGACGCGTGCTGATGGGGTCGGCGCTGGCTGGCGTCGTGCTGGTGGGGGCCTTGCACGCCTTGTTTTTCCCTTGGCAGACCTCGGGATCGGGGTTCTGGTGGTCGTTTGGCGTGTGTCTCAGTGTGACTTACCTGGCCTACAGCGTGTTGAGCATCACGCACCAGGCTTGGGCCGCACGCTGGGGCTCGGGCGATGAGGTGCAGGCGCGATGGGTGTCTTGGCGGGAGGCCATGGCGCTGACGGGCGTGGTGCTGGCCAGCACCGTGCCTGCCTGGGCGGGTTGGCAGGTTGCGATTCTGCTGTGCGCGGCAGGGCTGATGTGGGGGGTATGGGGGCTGTCGCGCAGCCCCTGGGTGCGTGACACTGCCAGCGCGGAGGGTGGTCCTGCCCATACCCCCACGGCGACCGCTGAGGCCTTCGCCCGAACCTCGCAAGCATCTCCGTGGAGCGTTCCCGCGTTTCGTCAATTGATGGCGGTCTTCGTGCTCAACGGCATGGCCAGTGCGATCCCTGCCACCTTGGTGCTCTTCTTCATCCGAGACCGTATGCAGGCCCAGGCCTGGGAGCCTTTGTTTCTCGGCGGTTATTTTTTGGCAGCCGCCGCATCCATGCCCATGTGGGTGGCCTGTGTGTCCCGAAAGGGTCTGATGGCCAGTTGGCGTCTGGGTATGTTGCTGTCGGTCGCTGCCTTCGCGTGGACCTTGGGCCTGGGCGCGGGAGATCGCGGGCTCTTTCTTGTCATTTGCCTGGCCAGCGGGGCGGCATTGGGCGCAGATTTGGTGGTACCCGCGTCTGCCTTGGCCCGGGTGATTCGCTCGTCAGGCCCAACGCCAGAAGGGCAAGCCGACCGAGCGGGGCACTTCTTCGGATGGTGGAACTTCGCCAACAAGCTCAACCTGGCGCTCGCCGCCGGTGTGGCCCTGCCGATTCTGCAGGCCTGGGGTTATGTGCCCGCAAACGTGCAAGACACATCGGGGCTCGCATTGAGCCTGGCTTATGGGTTGTTGCCCTGCCTCTTGAAACTGATGGCTTGGGCCTTGCTGCTCTATTTTCAACGTCGAGAGCTTGGATCGGTGTTGATCCATGAAAGGGGGGTGTCATGATCTCTAGATTGCTTCGCTGCGCTCGCAATGACGGTGCGGTGTACGCC
>CAZCJB010000008.1:37762-39886 GCA_964498795.1 uncultured Rubrivivax sp.
AGGCCACGGCGCATGTCCCCGTCATGGCGAGGGCCCTGCGGGCCCGCGGCCATCTCCTCGCTTCGCTCAGACAAGGGCTCCATCGAGTGCTGACGATCCTTTCCGTCATGGTGCTGGCGGCGTGTGCCAGCGAGCCCAAGCCGTCGGACTATGCGCAGGAGAAACCGGTCTTGGATCTCAAGGCCTACCTCCAAGGGCCATTGACCGCCCACGGCGTGTTCACCGATCGATCCGGCAAAGTCGTCAAACGCTTTACCGTGGCCATGACGGGGTCCTGGAATGGTGATGAAGGGGTCTTGGACGAACGCTTCACCTACAGCGATGGCACGCAGCAGACCCGCGTCTGGAAGCTCAAGAGCCTGGGTGACGGTATTTACGAAGGGACGGCTGACGATGTGGTGGGGCGTGCTCTGGGCCAAGCCCGTGGTAATGCCCTGAATTGGCGCTACACCTTGAAGCTCCCTGTGGACGGGACGGTGTACGAGGTGCAATTTGATGATTGGATGTTTCTGATGGACGAGCGCGTCATGCTCAACAAAGCACGCATGAGCAAGTTCGGCATTTTCTTGGGTGAGGTGACCCTCGCCTTTTACCGTTGAGGCCCGGCTATGCCCTTGAACCCCAAGATTGAAAACTGGCGCGGCCGCACCGTGTGGCTCGTGGGTGCGTCCACGGGCATTGGTCGTGCGACGGCCCATGCGTTGCATGAAAAAGGTGCCACCGTGGTCGTGTCCGCGCGCAGTGAAGGCGCGCTGCAGGCCTTTGTTCAGGCGCATCCTGACAGTCAAGCGCGGGTGGCCGATGTCACCGACGCGGTCTCCTTGCGCGATGCCGCCCAGGGCATCGTGGATCAGCACGGTTCGCTCGATCTGGTGATGTTTTGCGCGGGCGTGTACACCCCCATGCGAGCGACCGATTTCAATTTGGAAAAGGCCGTGTGGCATCAGCAGGTCAACTATGTAGGAGCCTTGAACTTGCTCGACGCGGTCTTGCCACATTTGCTGCGGCAGCGTGCCGGCCATTTGAGCTTGGTGTCGTCAGTGGCGGGATATCGAGGGCTGCCCAAGGCCCTGGCCTACGGGCCCACCAAGGCCGCCCTGATCCATTTGGCGGAGACGCTGTACCTGGACTTGTCTCCCATGGACATCGGTGTGTCGGTGATCAACCCCGGATTCGTGGCGACGCCCTTGACGGCCTCCAACGAGTTTCACATGCCGGCCCTGCTGAGCCCCGAAGAGGCGGCACAAGCCATCCTCAAGGGCTGGGCGCGAGGTCACTTTGAGATTGACTTTCCGCGGCGCTTCACGGGGTGGCTCAAGGCGCTGCGCCTGCTGTCGCCGCGCCCCTACTTCTCGGTGGTCCGTCGTTCGACGGGCTTGTGAAGCCCCGGAACGGCCCAGAACTTTCAGAGGAGCGGATGATGCGCAGTGAGGATCCTCGCCTTCAGGGCCTGATCGAATGGTTTGAGCATCTGCAACCCGACTCTTTGTCGCTGCTCGAGACCTTTTACACGCCGCAGGCTCGATTCAAAGATCCCTTCAACCAGGTACAAGGCCACCAAAGCATCCGAGCGGTGTTTGAACATATGTTCAAGACCCTGCATGCACCTCGATTCGTCGTGTGCGAAGCCGTGGTGCAGGGCGATGATGCCTTCTTGGTGTGGGATTTTTTGTTTCGGTGGCGCTCTGGCTCAGAACCAGAAGTGTGCATTCGAGGTGCAACCCATCTCAAGTTCGCACCCGACGGGCGCGTGAGTATGCATCGCGATTATTGGGATGCCGCCGAAGAGCTCTACGAGAAATTGCCCTTGCTCGGCGCTTTCATGCGCTGGCTCAAGCGCCGGGTGGCCACATCAACGCCATCGTGAGTTCACCTCAGCCAGCCCTTGCGTCTGAAGTAGACGAAGGGCGCGACCACTGATCCAATCATGAGAGCGATCGCAAACGGGTAGCCCCAGGGCTGTTCGAGCTCGGGCATGAACCTGAAGTTCATGCCGTAGATGCTGGCGATCAAGGTCGGGGGCAGCAGGCCGACGCTGGCCACCGAAAAGATCTTGATGATCTTGTTTTGGTTGATGTTGATGAAACCGACCGTCGCGTCCATCAAGAAGTTGATCTTGTCAAA
>CAZCJB010000009.1:0-27140 GCA_964498795.1 uncultured Rubrivivax sp.
TCGCACGGTCTTCTCCCACTGAATCATGAACTGGACCAAAGACGACCATTGGGGCTACACCAACGAAACCGGCGTGATGCTCAGGGTCGCCAACGGCGACTTCGTGCTCGCCAACTGACGGCCGCTCGCGCACCCACGCCATGGACTTTTCTATTGCCAGCATCCTCGCCCTCGATGGCGTGACCAACGGGGCTATCTATGCCCTGTTGGCGCTCGCCACCGTGCTGCTGTTTGCCGTGACGCGGGTCATCTTCATCCCGCAAGGAGAGTTTGTGGCCTATGGGGCGCTCACCCTGGCCATCATGCAATCCGGCAAGGTGCCTGGGACTGTCTGGTTTCTGCTCTTGCTGGCGGGTTCTGTGGCAGCCTGCGAGGTTTGGCATGGGGTGAGGCACCAAGTGCCGGTCTTGCGAATTTCACGCCATGTCTTGCGTACCCTGGCCTATCCTGTGTTGATCAGTGCGGTGGTGTGGTGGGCGGCACCAATGAACCTGCCCTTGTTGGTGCAAGCGGTGTTGACCTTGGCCTTGGTCACGCCGTTCGGCCCACTCATCTATCGCTTGGCCTATGAGCGTTTGGCCGATGCCACGGTGCTGGTATTGCTCATTGTGTCGGTGGGGGTGCACTTTGCATTGGTGGGCCTGGGCCTCTTCTTTTTTGGTGCTGAGGGTTTTCGCAATCCGAGCTTTTGGGAGGAGCGTTTTACCCTGGGCCCCTTGTCTTTAACGGGGCAGACGCTCATCATCTTCGTGGCGTCGCTGGCGCTCATCGTGTGCCTGTGGCTGTTTTTTGAGCGCTCACTGCGAGGCAAAGCGTTGCGTGCCACGGCGGTCAACCGTTTGGGTGCGCGCCTGATGGGCATCTCCAGCACGAGTGCGGGCCGCCTGTCTTTCACCATGGCGGCCTTCATCGGTGCGTTGTCAGGCCTGCTCATTGGCCCCACCACCACCCTCTTTTATGACAGCGGGTTCATCATCGGCCTCAAGGGATTTGTGGCCGCTGTCTTCGCTGGCTTGTCGAGCTACCCCTTGGCGCTGCTCGGTGCACTCGGCGTTGGACTGATCGAGAGTTTCGGATCCTTTTGGGCCAGCGCCTTTAAAGAGGTGATTGTTTTTAGTTCCATCTTGCCAGTGCTGCTCTGGCGCTCCCTGCGCGATCCACACGGGGAGGAGCACTGACATGTCTGCTCTGGTTCGCCGCTTTGCCTATCCGGCTTTCGCTGCACTCATGTTGCTGTTGCCGGTGCTGCCGGTGCCTGATTTCTGGATCACGCAATCCAACTTTGTCGGTCTTTATGTCTTGGTGGCACTCGGCCTGGTCCTGTTGACCGGCGTGAGCGGACTGACCTCCTTTGGGCAGGCCGCATTTGTGGGGATTGGCGCTTACACGGCTGCTTTTTTGGCTGTCAAGATGAACATCTCACCCTGGCTCACCCTGCTGGCGGGCATTGGGTTATCGGTGGTGGCGGCGCTCATCGTGGGTGCCATCACTTTGCGCATGTCGGGACACTATCTGCCCTTGGCCACCATCGCATGGGGCCTGTCGTTGAACTACACCATGGCCAATATGGATTGGCTGGGCAAATATGACGGCATCTTGGGGGTGCCCTCATTGGAGTTGTTCGGCATGACCTTGGGCAGCGGTCGGGGCCTGCACGATGTAATTTGGGTGATCGTGCTGTTGGCCGCTTTGGGGGTCACCCATTTGCTCGACTCCCGCCCGGGCCGCGCCATCCGCTCACTCAAGAGCGGGGCCACCATGGCCGAGGCCATGGGCATCTCCACCTTTCGCTACAAGATCGTGGTGTTTGTCTATGCGGCGGTGTTGGCGGCCATCTCAGGCTGGTTGTTCGCGCACTTTCAGCGGGCCGTCAACCCCACGCCCTTCTCTATCGGCAAAGGCATCGAATACCTCTTCATGGCTGTGCTCGGTGGCGTGAGCAGCGTATGGGGCGCTTTCGTCGGTGCGGGTGCAGTGCGCATCATCGAAGACTACCTGCAGGTGCTGCTGCCCAAGCTCATCGGCACCAGTGGCAATTTTGAGACGGTGGTCTTTGGCATCGTGCTCGTGGTGGTGCTCAAGTACGCGCCCGAAGGCCTGTGGCCGTTCATCGCCCGCTTGGTGCCTGCAGTGCCTCGCACGCGCGACTGGCAAGAGGCTGCACCCTTGCCCGCACGCGATCACCCTCAGCGGGGTGAACTCTTGCTGGACGTACAAGCGGTGCGCAAAGAGTTTGGAGGCTTGGTGGCCGTCAACGATGTGAGCTTTCAAATCCGCGCGGGCGACATTGTGGGTCTGATTGGCCCCAATGGTGCGGGCAAGTCCACCACCTTCAACCTCATCACCGGCGTGCTGGCTCTCACCCGCGGACAGGTGCACTTCAGGGGGCAGCCTATCACCGGCCTTCCCTCTCGTGAGATCGCCCGCCGGGGCGTGTCTCGGACCTTTCAGCACGTCAAAATGATCCCTGAGATGACGGTGCTGGAAAACGTGGCCCTCGGTGGCTACTTGCGCTCGAGTGCCGGCAGCGTACGCGCCATGCTCAGGCTCGATCGTGCTGAGGAGCGACAGGTCTTTGCCGAAGCGGAGCGGCAATTGGTGCGCATTGGCATGGGCGACAAACTCGATGAGTTGGCAGGCAACCTGGCGCTAGGCCCCCAACGCTTGATGGAAATTGCACGCGCCTTGTGCACCGACCCAGCCCTATTGCTGCTCGATGAACCTGCGGCTGGGCTGCGGCACAAAGAAAAGCAAGCCTTGGCCGACGTGCTGCGACAACTCAAGAGCGAAGGCATGAGCTTGTTGCTGGTGGAGCATGACATGGACTTTGTCATGGGTCTCACCGATCGCATCGTGGTGATGGAGTTTGGCACCCGCTTGATGGAAGGTACCCCTGCCGAGGTGCAGGCCAGTCCAGCGGTGCGCGCCGCCTACTTGGGCACGGAGCATTGATGGTCATGAACGCCTCATCGACACCTCTGCTCGAAGTCACCGACCTGCATGCGGGCTATGGCCGCGCTGAGGTGCTGTCGGGATTGAACTTTCATTTGAACAAAGGTCAGGTGGTCACGGTCATCGGGCCCAATGGTGCGGGAAAGTCCACCACGCTCAACGCCCTCATGGGAGTCTTGCCGTTCAAAGGTCATGTGGTCTTCGACGGACAAGACTTGGCCGAAGCGACGCTTGAAGACCGGGTGATGATGGGTTTGGCTCTGGTGCCCGAGAAGCGCGAACTCTTTGGCACCATGGCGGTTGAAGACAACCTCATTTTGGGCGGCTACCGCGCCATGACGCTCAAGGTGCCGAATTGGCAGCGCGAGATCGAGCGTGTTTACGAGCTGTTTCCGCGCCTGAAGGAGCGCCGCACCCAACTGGCAGGCACGCTGTCCGGCGGTGAGCGACAGATGCTGGCTGTAGGACGCGCCCTCATGTCTTCTCCCAAACTGCTGATGCTCGATGAGCCCAGCTTGGGGCTGGCGCCGCTCATTGTTCGCGAGATCTTCAACATCATCGAGCGCTTGCGCCAGCAAGGCACCAGCATCTTGTTGATAGAGCAGAACGCAAGGGCTGCGCTCGAAGTGGCCGACCATGGCTATGTGTTGGAAACGGGCAGCATCGCACTCGAAGGCCCGGCAGGCGCTCTTTCAACCGACCCCCGAGTCATTGAAACCTACCTGGGAGCGGCGGCCGGTACACATTGACGTATGTGGCAGCATGACCTTCTAAGACAACTCACACCTCAGAACTTTCCATGTGGCGTTACCAAGCCCCGGTGGCAGACATGCTTCACCTGATGACGGCCGTCAATGAGGCTCCTGCCTCATGGTCACAGTTGCCTGCCTTTGACGGGCTCGATGCGGATACTGCGCGCGAGGTGTTGGAACAAGCGGCGCGCTTTGCCGGTGAAGTCTTGGCACCCACCAACGCGCCAGGCGATTTGGCGGGATGCCAGTGGAGCGAGTCAGGTGTCACCACGCCAAGCGGCTATCGCGAGGCCTATCAAGCCTTCGTGGATGGAGGATGGCCTGCGCTGGCCTGCAGCCCGGAAGCCGGTGGGCAAGGACTGCCCCAACTGCTCAATGCAGCCCTGTTTGAAATGCTGGTGGCGGCCAACCACGCCTGGACCATGTACCCCGGTTTGCTGCATGGCGCCTACGAAGTCATCAAGGGACATGGCAGCGACGAGGTGCGTGCGCTTTACCTGGATAAGGTGGCCTCCGGTCAATGGCTGGCCACGATGAATCTCACCGAGCCCCATGCGGGCAGTGACCTGGGCCTGGTGCGCACCCGCATCGAGCCCGTGGGTGGCGTTTTCGCCGCCAATGGTGTGCCGGTCAAGGTGAGTGGTAGCAAGATCTTCATCTCGGGAGGCGACCACGACCTCACCGACAACATCGTCCACTTGGTGTTGGGTCGATTGCCCGACGCGCCGGGCGGCTCCAAAGGTTTGAGCTTGGCCATCGTGCCCAAGTTTTTGCCCGATGGACGTCGAAACGGTGCACACTGCGACGGCCTTGAAAAGAAAATGGGCATCAAAGGCAGCGCCACCTGCCAAATGCGTTTTGAAGACGCTCAAGGGTGGCTGATTGGTGAGCCCCATCGTGGTCTGGCCGCTATGTTTTTGATGATGAATTCGGCACGCCTGCACGTGGCCATGCAAGGGGTGGGACACCTCGAAGCGGCCACGCAAAACGCCCTGGCCTATGCCACCGAGCGTCTGCAGATGCGCGCGCCTCAGCGCCCTGATGGAGCCGCCACGGGGCCGGGTCCGGACCCCATTGCCTGGCATCCGGCCATGCGCCGCATCCTTCACACCTTGCAGGCGCGCACCGATGCGTCGCGCCTCATCGCCTACTGGACGGCGCAACTGCTGGACGAAGCCGAGCAACATCCTGATGCTGAACATCGACGCGCAGCCTCGGAACATGTGGCCGTGCTGACGCCGGTGGCCAAGGCCCTGTTCACCGACCTGGGCCATCGCAGCGCCGATGAAGCGTTGCAGGTCTGGGGAGGCTATGGCTTCTTGCATGACTATGGCATCGAGCAGACCGTGCGCGATAGCCGGATCGCGCTCATTTACGAAGGCACCAACGAGATCCAAGCCATCGATCTGGTGCAACGCAAGCTCCTGGATGATGGAGGTCGTCGAGCGCAAGCCCTGCGCGATCGGCTGGCCCAAGAAGTCACAGCCTGCCGCGCATGCCCAGGTGCTCAGCCCTTCGCCGATGCGCTGGAGCAGCAATTGAGCGAATGGTCGAGCACCCAGGCCTCCTTGTTGGCCGGAGCTGCGGCCGACCCGGAGTGGCCTTTGCGCGCCGCCGACGATGTGCTCATGGGCGTGGGCCACGCCCTGATGGCTTGGGCCTGGGCCCGCCTTGCACGCACCTGCTTAGACCTTCGATGCGCACCGCCGGCCGGGGGCCGCACGTCCGCTCAGTGGTTGGTCAGCGCCCGATTTGGCATCGAATGGTTGTTGCCGCAGGCTCAGGTCCATTGGCAACGGGCTCGACATCGCGCAGCAGCGCTGCCATTCGCATGATTGGCCGCGCGCAGCAGTCTCCGCTGAAATGGGGACGTCTAGATGAGATTGTCGGTTTTCATCTGCATCGCGCTGCAGCTGCGTCGGCCCTTGTGTTTGAGCGTCAAGTCGGAAAGCCTCTCGGACTGCGCAAGGTCGAGTTCTCTTTGCTGATGTTGTTGCTGGCCAATGAGACGCTGGCGCCCAAGCGGTTGGCGCGGGCGCTGGCTGTCACCGCCCCCAACCTCACCTTGCTGCTCGACCGTTTGCAACAGCGCGGGCTGTTGACACGGGTACCCAACCCTCTGGATGGTCGATCTCAGAACGTGGTCCTCACGCCGGAGGGCTGTTCTCTGGCCCAACAGGCCGCGCAGGCCTCCCAGACCATGGAGCTTGAGATGCAAAGCCGGCTCACGCGGGCTGAGCATGCCATGCTCATTGAGTTGCTGCTCAAGCTCAGCGGACCGGCCTGACACGGCCACAAGGCTTTGGCCTGCGAGATGTCAGGTCTTTGAGCCCTCGGAAGCGCCTACAGCCGCCTGAGCGAGTTGGGCTTTCCAATCGACCAGTTTTTGCATGTGGCGCATCGAAATCTGATGCGCGTGGATCAAGGACAGGACCCCATTGCGGTGCAACTCCACCACCTTGGCGTCCGGCAATTCCATGAGCTTCTTGTCATCCACCGACATGAAGCCATCGGCGGTGATCTGTTCGCCGCTGGGCAGCGTCGCCTCAAATCGCATGTCCATGAGCAAGCCTGCCTCCAACAAGGCATCTCCGAAGAAGCGCGTGCGCTGAATCTCCATTTCAATCTTTTGCAACTGATCACGAACGGCGTTCAGCTCTTGCGAGGGTTCACCCTGGGTATTAAAGAGGGGAGTGCCTTCGCTGCGTGACCAGTTGGGCCAAGCATCGTCGATCATGATGAGGGTTTTGTCGGTTTCGACTCGGGTGATCCCGAACGGGTAAGCCCGAATCATTGCCGGGATGTAGCGAGCACGCCAGTGCTCACCGTCGACAAAGAGGTTTTCCTTGTCAGACAGGCCGAAGGCGGCGATGGGCGCCACGTGGCGCTGCCCTTGTTCATCTTTGCCGGTGTCCACGAACAAGATGGGGTAGTCCAGAGACACGTCAGCAAACTCGACGGCTGCAATGATGATGCCGTGCACCTGGGCCGCCGCCTGCCAACTGTTCATGGGCGTACCAATCTTCAGGTCACGGTGGGTGGCACTGTCCAGCACCACGGGCTGACGGTAAAGGTTGGGGTGAATCATGTGAAATCCTTAATTTTAAAGTGCCGGCAGGCTGCTCATCCCTCTTCGGCTTCGGGTAGACGGGTCACCCAGACTTTGTCAACACGCTTACCGTCCAGGTCCACCACCTCAAATCGCCAACCTTCCCACTCGGTGTGATCGCCCGTGGCCGGCAATCGGCCCATCAGCAGAATCACCAATCCGGCCAGAGTGTTGTACCGCCCTCGGTCTTCCTCGGGCAGTGTCTTCAAGTCCAGACGATCTTTGAGCTCGGTGGCCGGGATGAGTCCGTCCATGAGCCAACTGCCATCTTCGCGCTGCACTGCCCACGATTGCTCGCTGGCAGGCACCGCAAATTCCCCGGTGATGGCTTCGAGCACATCGCGTTCGGTGATCACACCTTGCACCGCACCGTACTCATCCACCACAAACACCAGCTCCGACGCCGATTGTCTCAAATGCTCGAGCAGTTCCATGCCCGACAGGGTTTCGGGCACAAAAACAGGCGGCACGAGGAGATCTGACAAGTGAACCGTCGTGCCCGCTGCCAAGGGCGCCAGCAGGCGGTGTGCAGGCAACACGCCCAAAACCTCGTCAAGACCACCCCGACACACTGGATAGCGCGAATGGCCGTGCGCCGCCATGGTCGCGACCAAAGACTCCACGGACTGCGACACCTCCAGCCACGCAATCTCTGCGCGCGGGATCATCATGGAGGCAATCTGCCGATCATCCAAGCGGAACACATTACGAACCATTTGGTGCTCTTGGGCCTCAATGACGCCAGATTCCAAGCCCTCCTCCAATTGGGCCGCAATTTCTTCTTCGGTCACGCTGCGGTTAGGCTCACCGCGCACACCCATCAAACGCAACACGCCTTCGGTGCAAGCGCCCAGGGCCACCACAAGCGGGCGTGCAGCTGCCGACAACCAATTCATCGGGCGCGCGACGTGCCGAGCCACGGCTTCGGGGTACATCTGTCCCAAGCGCTTGGGCACCAATTCACCGAAGATGATGGTCAACACCGTGATGATGAGCACCACCAGACCCGTGGCGGTCAGGCTCGAGGCATGCACCGACAGCCCCATGTGAACCCTTAGCCAGTCGGCCAAAGGGTCAGAAAAAGTGGCTTCACCCACGATCCCATTGAGCACCCCAATAGAGGTGATACCAATTTGCACCGTCGACAAGTATTTGGTCGGATGGTCGTGCAGATCCATGGCTGCCGCGGCCCCAGCGTCTCCAGATTCCACCAGCACCTGAAGACGCGCTTTGCGCGTGGCCGTGAGTGCCATCTCCGACATGGCGAAGGCACCGTTGAGCAAGATCAGAAAGACGAGGAGCGTGATGTCCATGCGGGCCCTGACGGGACAAGAGCATGAAAGCGTAGCAGAATCGCCGAATGATTCTGCTCATGGGTGATATTCAGGGTTGTTGCGACGCGATGGAGCGTTTGCTGGCCGAAACTGGGTTTTCTCCATCGCGCGACCACCTGGTGGTCTTGGGAGATTTGGTCAACCGCGGCCCCGACTCCTTGGGGGTGCTGCGGCGTCTGCGCGACTTGGGCCATGCAGCCACTTGCTTGCTAGGCAATCACGACCTGCACTTATTGGCCGTGGCTCAAGGCGTGCGCAAGGCCCACCGCACCGACACTTTGGAAGACATCTTGCAAGCGCCCGATCGCGAGGCTTGGCTGGAGTGGGTGCGTGCTCGTCCCCTGGCCACCTTGCAAGCGGGCTGGCTGTGTGTGCATGCTGGCGTGATCCCCGCCTGGGACGTCACTCAGACCCTGAGCTTGGCGCATGAGGTGCACACCATGTTGCAGTCCAGCGCGCGCGGAGACTTCTTGCAATCCATGTACGGCAACGACCCGGCACGCTGGGACGAGACTCTGCATCATCACGACCGCTGGCGCTTCATCATCAACACGCTCACCCGCATTCGCTTTTGTACCCCTGACAGCCGACTCGAGCTGTCCATCAAAGAGGGGCTCGATGCGACCCCCGAGGGCTATTGGCCTTGGTTTGATGTTCCAGGCAGACGCACCCAAGGCCACCCCGTGGCATTTGGCCACTGGAGCACGGTGGGCCTGCTACAACGGGCTGACTTGCTGAGCCTGGATACCGGGTGTGTCTGGGGCCGCACGCTCAGCGCGGTGCGGGTGGATGGCGGTCGGCGTGAATTGTTTCAAGTGGAGTGCGCCCACAGTCCGGCTTGACCCTGTTGACAGGCCCATCCTGATGCAATAAAAACAGGCACGCGTTTGATATACGTATAACGTACGTATATTCGAACATGACCATGATTCTGCCTGGTCTCCAACGTGCGGAGCGCATGGATGGATGCCAGGTCTCCAAGGGAGACTTGCGATGACGGCCTACCTCTGTCAAATCTGTGCGCTTTGGTTTCAGCGCATGCGCGTGGTGTGCATCAGCGCCTTGACGTGCTTGATCTGGACCTATGCACCAGCCCAGACCCTGGCCAATCGGCCCGTCAAGATCATCGTGCCCTACACCACCGGTGGCCCTGCAGATCTGGCCACGCGTATCTTGGCTGAAGGGATGCAACCCATCTTGGGGGTGCCTGTGGTGGTTGAAAACAAGCCCGGCGCCACGGGCAAGATCGCCGCCGAGGCCGTCGCACGCGCCGAGCCCGATGGGCACACGCTGCTGGTGGGTGGCACCCCTCAGTACATCATCTTGCCGTTGCTGGACAAGTCTTCCACCTTCAAGCCCTTGGAAGACTTCAAGATGGTGTCGATCTTCACCAAGTACGACATCGTGTTCATGGCCGGCGCGCCCTCAGGTATCAAGACCATGAAAGATCTTCTGGCCAAGATGCAGGACAAGAAAGAAGATGTCACCTACGCGTCCATCGGACAGCCTGAACTCACGCCACCGGGCTTGGCCTTCATCGTCTTTAGCAAACTCTATCAGGGGACGGCCAGGCCCATCGTGTACGGAGGGCAGCAGCCCGGCACGATGGACATGATTGCCGGACGCGTGACCTTTGCCACCTACACACTCAGCGGTAGCTTGCCCCACATTCAAAGTGGCAAGCTCAATGCGCTGGCCGTGGCATCGCCCAACCGTCTTCCACAATTGCCCGACACCCCCACCATGGGAGAGTTGGGGTACTCCGAATTCGCAAATGCCAACAACTGGGTGTCCTGGGTGGGGTTGTCAGCGCCTTCTAAGACGCCCGACGCCATCATCCAACAGCTGAACAAGGCGGCCGTCCAAACAGTGCAGTCTGAAGCGTTCAAAACCAAGCTGGCCACCATTGGGCTGTCACCTCAAGGCACAGGCTCGGCCAAAGAAGACCAAGCCGCCTGGGTGACCGAGCACAACCGATTGGCGGCCACGCTCAAGCGCCTGGACATTCGCATGCCCTGACTGCGCACGAGCGTCGAAACCATACCCAGGACACCCCCATGAGCGTCGATTTCACCCCTGAGCAGATCCAAATTCGCGACAGTGTCAAAAAAATCTGCGATGGCTTTGGCGATGGTTACTGGCTCGAACGCGACAGCGACGGCGAATTTCCCGAGGCTTTTTGTCGCGCCATCGCTGACAACGGCTTCATGGGCATCGCCATGCCTACCGAATACGGAGGCTCAGGCTTGGGCATCACGGAGGCGGCCCTGCTCATGCAGGCGATCTCCGAGTCAGGTGCCGGCAATGGAGGAGTGTCTTCGGTCAGTCTGGGCATCTTCGGTCTGAACCCTGTCGTGCGTTATGGAAGCGAAGCGCAAAAGCAGCGCATGTTGCCCCCGATCATTGCGCGCCAAGACATCGCCTGCTTTGGTGTGACCGAACCCAATACCGGGCTGGACACCACACGTTTGAAAACTCGTGCGGTACGCAAAGGGGATCGCTATATCGTGCACGGGCAAAAGGTGTGGATCAGCACAGCCCAGGTGGCCAACAAGATCTTGTTGATTGCACGCACCGCCGAGGAGTCAGAGGTCTCTCGTCCTGTGGACGGACTGACTTTGTTCTATACCGACCTGGATCGCACCAAGGTGGAGACGCGTGTCATTGACAAGATGGGGCGCAAGTGCGTGGACTCTAACCAGATGTTCATCGACGGCCTGGAGATCCCCGTGGAAAACCGCATTGGGGAAGAAGGCCAGGGATTCAAGTACCTGTTGCATGGCATCAACCCCGAGCGCATCTTGATTGCCGCCGGATTGGTGGGCTTGGGTCGTGCCGCATTGCGTCGAGCCACCGCTTACGCCAAGGAGCGAGTGGTGTTTGGGCGGCCTATCGGCATGAACCAAGCCATCCAACACCCCTTGGCGCAAAGTTGGGCCGAACTGGAAGCCGCCAACCTCATGGCTTTTCGAGCGGCTCAGCTGTATGACCGAGGCGAAGACTGTGGTGCCATGGCCAACGCCGCCAAATACCTCGCCGGTGAGGCCTCTTTCAATGCGTGTACCAACGCCGTCATGACCCATGGTGGCATGGGATATGCCAAGGAGTACCACGTAGAGCGTTACCTCAGAGAGTGCCTGATCCACCGCATCGCGCCCATCACGCCGCACCTCATCTTGTGCTACATCGCCGAGCGCGTGTTGGGCTTGCCCAAGTCCTATTGATCGATATGAACAGATTCTGACTTCGCCAGCCCATTTCATGAATCGACACAGCTTGGCCTGGATTGCAGGCGCTTATGAGCACCCCACACGCAAGGCCGAAGACAAGACCGTGGCCCAGCTGCATGCTGAATCGGCAGCCGGAGCACTGGCCGATGCAGGATTGACCAAGCAAGATGTGGACGGCTACTTCTGTGCCGGCGATGCGCCAGGCTTGGGGGGCATCGCCATGGCCGAGTACATGGGTCTGGATCTGCGCCATATCGACTCCACCGAGACCGGCGGCTCCTCCTACATCGTGCACATTGGACACGCCCTGAACGCGATCGCTTGTGGCAAATGTTCCGTGGCCCTGGTGACCCTGGCAGGACGCCCCCGGGCTGAAGGCGTGGCCATGTTGGGCGCCAGAAACTATGGAGCCGGTGTCCCCGACTATGGCTTCGAGATGCCTTATGGCCCAGTCATCACCAACTTGTATGGCATGGCCGCCATGCGACACATGCACGAGTACGGCACCACCTCTGAACAATTGGCTTGGGTAAAAGTGGCAGCCTCTCACCATGCGCAGCACAATGAGCGGGCCCTGCTACGAGAGGTGGTAACGGTGCAAGACGTCTTGAACTCACCCGTCATTGCCGACCCCTTGCACCGCCTCGACTGCTGCGTCATCACCGATGGGGGCGGCGCCTTGGTGATCGTCAAGCCGGAGATCGCCAAGACGCTCGGAGACCGTTGTGTCAAAGTGCTCGGCACCGGCGAGGCCGTCAAACATCTCAATGCCGGTCAGGTGGACCTCACCTACACCGGTGCCGTGGTATCAGGCCCCATCGCTTTTGAACAAGCCCGGCTGAAGCCGGCCGACATGGACTATGTGTCCATCTACGACAGCTTCACCATCACGGTGCTCATGACGCTGGAAGATCTCGGGTTTTGCGCCAAAGGCCAAGGGGGACGCTTGGTGTCAGACGGCAATTTGATCTCCGGAGTGGGCAAACTTCCCTTCAATACCGACGGGGGCGGACTTTGCAACAACCATCCGGCCAACCGGGGTGGCATGACCAAAGTGATCGAGGCGGTACGTCAACTGCGCGGTGAAGCTCACCCCAAGGTTCAGGTGCCCAATTGCACCCTCGCCTTGGCCCATGGCACCGGAGGATCGGTGGGGACGCGAATGGGCAGCGCCACGGTGATCCTGGGCAGGAGCGACGCATGACCCACACGACTCAGCCCTTGTACCCCGATCCGGTGATCAATCTGGAGAGTGAGCCCTATTGGCATGCCGCCAAAGAAGGTCGACTCCTGGTCAAACGCTGCCGCTCGTGCCAGCGGTTCCACTATTATCCGAGAGCGATATGCCCGAGTTGCTTCAGCCAGGACACCGAATGGTTGGAAGCCAGTGGGCGCGGGACCATTTACGCCTATTCCGTCATGCGCAGGGCCTCAGTGCCCTATGCCATCGCCTACGTGAGGTTGGATGAGGGCGTCACCATGATGACCCAATTGGTGGACTGCGACTTCGATCAGCTGGCCATTGACCAACGCGTAGAGGTGAGATTTCGCGCGACGGAAGGCGGCTACGCCTTGCCCGTCTTTGCGCCCCTGGAGACCGCACCATGAGCGGACCTCTTGCGGGAGTTCGTATCGTCGATCTATCGACGATGCTGATGGCGCCGTATGCGACGCAAATCCTGGGAGACATGGGAGCCGATGTCATCAAGATCGAGGCTCCTGCCGGCGATCCGGTACGGGGCATTGGTCCACTTCGGCATACGGGCATGGGACCCATCTTCATCAATGTCAATCGAAGCAAGCGCAGTGTGGTGTTGGATTTGAAGCATCCCGAGGGCATGACCGCCCTCGAAACTTTGCTGCGCCAAGCCGATGCCTTTGTGTACAACGTCCGCCCGCAGGCCATGGACCGCTTGGGATTGAGCAAGGACCGTCTGAGCGCTCTCAACCCAAGATTGATCACGATCGGACTCTTTGGCTACGGCCAAGCCGGCCCTTACGCCAGCAAGCCCGCATTTGATGACCTCATCCAAGGTGCTGTGGCCATTCCTTGGCTGGCGCAAGCCGCGACCGGTCAAGAGCCGGCCTACACGCCCACAGCCATCGTGGATCGGGGTGTCGCCTTGTGGGCGGTGGGGCAACTCAATGCCGCCTTGTTCCATCAGCTTCGCACAGGCCAAGGGCAGCACATAGACGTGCCCATGTTCGAGATGATGGCCAGCTTTGTGTTGGGTGATCACCTCGCCGGTCACACCTTTGAGCCTCCCTTGGGGCCGCTGGGCTATCCACGGATGATCAACCGCGATCGGCGGCCTTATCGAACCCAAGACGGTTTTGTCTGCGTCATGATCTACACCGATGGCCATTGGAAATCTTTCTTCCAAGCCTTGGGCCGTGCAGAGGATTTCGCTCGAGATTCGCGCTACCACAGCATGACGTCTCGCACGGAGCACATCGCTGACATTTATCGGGAGCTCGGCGAGTTGTTGCTAACCCGGACCACGGCCCAATGGCTGGAGTTGTTCGAACACGCCGACATCCCCGCCATGCCGCTGCATACTGCCGACACTTTGCGTCAAGACGCGCACCTTCAGGCCACCGGATTTTTCACGACCTACGAACACCCGAGTGAAGGTCCCTTGGTGGATATGGCCTACCCCAGCACCTGGTCGCAGACCCAACCCGCCGGCATGCGACATGCGCCACGACTGGGCGAACACAGCCAGGAGGTCTTGCGCGAGGCGGGCTACAGTGACGAACGAATTCAATCGCTGGTGCGGGCGGGCGTCACGCGGATCGCAGACCCCGTGTCCAACCCAGGCCCGGCCTCGTCACCCCAGCAGACTTGAGAAGATCCCATGAGCGGTAAGACATCCTCCACACGCCCTAGGCCATTGAGCGGCATCCGGGTGGTGGACATTTCCACCGTGGTGATGGCGCCCTGGGCGTCCCAAATGCTGGCCGACATGGGGGCTGATGTCATCAAGGTGGAATCTTTCAGCGGCGATCTGACCCGACAGATGGGTCCGCGCCGCCATGAAGGCATGGGGGCCTTGTTTCTCACTATCAACCGCAACAAGCGCAGTGTGGTCCTCAACTTGCAACGCGCTGCCGGCCGTGACGCCCTGATGCGCTTGACCTTGGGCGCAGACGTGTTGCTCCACAACATGCGCCCCAAGGTCGCCAAAAAGCTGCGCTTGACCTACGACGACTTTGCAGCGACGCATCCCCAGCTTATCTACTGCGGCGCCTACGGGTTCCGCAAAGAAGGCCCCTTGGCAGACAAACCCGCCTATGACGACATCATTCAAGCTGCCAGTGGCGTGGCCGACGTGATGGGCGCCGTCACAGACCAACCGCGTTACGTGCCCAGCATCGTGGCCGACAAGATTTCTGCGTATGCGGTGGCTACCGGATTGCTGGGGGCATTATTTCAGCGCAGCCAGACCGGCAAAGGACAGTCGGTGGAAATCGGCATGTTCGAGACGCTGGTCGACTTCTTGATGGTCGAACATCTCTACGGTGCCACCTTCGATCCGCCGATAGACCGCATGGGTTATTCGCGCATCCTCACCAAAGAGCGCAGGCCCTATGCCACGCTCGACGGCTATCTGGCCGTGCTGCCCTATTCAGATCAAAACTGGCGCGACTTCTTCAAACTCGCCGGTCGCGAGGAGTTGATGCAAGACGCACGATTCGCCACGCTGGGTCAACGCGTGGTAAATGCCAAGGACCTTTACGGGATCGTGGCGGAAATCGTCGCCACCCGTACTAGCGCACAGTGGATCGAGGCCTTGGAGGCCGCCAACATTCCAGTCACGCCAGTCAACACCATGGAATCCTTGTTGGATGACGCGCAGCTTCAAGCCTCGGGGTTCTGGCATTTCATCGATCACCCGACCGAAGGGCGCTTGCGCCAATCCGATGCCCCCGTGAGGTTCAGTGGCAGCGACTTTCAAATCCAACAAGCGGCACCCACGCTCGGACAGCACAGCGAGGAGGTCCTGCTGGAAGCGGGCCTCAGCCTAACTGAGATCGATGCCCTGTTTGCAGACGGCGTGACCTCCGGGCCGCGCCACCCCTCACCTTCAGGAGATCCCGCATGCAAAACCCCATGAGCTTGGAAAAGCACCACATCATCGTCACGGGCGCCGCACAAGGCATTGGACAGGCGGTGGCGCGCTTGGTGGTCGGTCTGGGCGGGCATGTCACCCTGGTGGATGTTCAAGCCGACAAACTCAAACAACTCTGCGCCGAGCTCGGGTCGAACCATGCCGACTTCCACGTCGGCTCGGTGAGTGACCCCACCTTCGTTCAGCACACCGTCGACCAGGTAGTGCAGCGACACGGCGCCATCCACGGCTTGGTGAACAACGCGGGCATTGTGCGTGCCGCGATGATCACCAAGATGTCGGCAGACACCTGGCAACAGGTGATCGATGTCAATCTCTCCGGCGTGTTCTATTGCCTGCAGGCCGTGGGTCGCCACATGGTGGATCGGGCCGAAGCGGGTGACGCCTCGCCCGCGTCCATCGTCAACATTTCCTCTGACGCAGGTCGGCGCGGAACCATCGGACAAATCAACTACGGTGCAGCCAAATCGGGCGTCCTGGGCATCACCATGAGCGCAGCGCGAGAGTGGTCACCGAAGGGCATCCGGATCAATTCCGTGTGCTTCGGGGTGATCGAGACCGAGATGACTGAGACCATCCGCTCGGAGAAGTTCCGTGACCGCGTCATGGCTCAAGTGCCCATGGGGCGATTCTCGACACCCGATGAAGCGGCTCAGCCAGTGTGCTTTTTGCTATCGCAAGCCTCAAGTTACATCACCGGGCAATACCTTTCGGTCAATGGCGGTTACACCATCGGCATGTAGGGCTCGCGAGATCCAGCATGGCAACTTTTCAATGCATCTTGTGGGAGGTGAGCGAGGGTGTGGCCACGCTGACGCTCAATCGGCCCGACACACTCAATGCCCTGACCTTCGAACTGATGCGAGAGTTGAAGCAAGCGCTGGACCTCATTGAAGAGGACCGCGCCATCCGAGCTTTGATCCTCACGGGTGCTGGACGAGGATTTTGCTCTGGACAAGACCTGCGTGACCGTGCCCCTGCCGACGCGGATCTGGAGACCTTGCTCATGGCCGCCTACTACCCGCCCTTGGCAGGCCTGCGCCATTGCCGAGTTCCCGTGATCGCCGCCGTGAACGGTGTGGCCGCAGGCGCCGGGTGTTCTTTGGCCTTGGCCTGTGATGTGATCATCGCTGGCCGTTCGGCCAAGTTCATACAGATTTTCAGCCGCATCGGCTTGGTGCCAGACCTGGGTGCCACCTATTTACTGCCCCGCGCCATCGGTCGAGGTCGTGCCTTGCGTGCCATGATGACCCACGAACCGATTGCGGCACAAACGGCCTGCGACTGGGGTCTGATCAGCGAGTGCGTCGAAGATGCCGAACTGCAACCCGCCGCCCGCAGGCTCGCTGTACAGTTGGCGCAAGGCCCGACCCAGGCGTTGACGCAGACCCGTGACTTGGTGGATGCCGCCGCACACCACGATTTCGAGGGTCAGTTTCGGCTGGAACTGCGGGCCCAGCAACAGATTCGTGGCACACATGATGCGCGCGAAGGTGTCGCCGCATTCATCGAAAAACGTCCAGCCAAGTTTCGCGGTGACTGATTGACCAGGCGTCGAGCTTCAAACGGTCTTTGCGCAGTGCGCTCGTCCATGGCTCAAGACCACCGCTTGGCGCGCGGGCACACAGGCCCGAAAGGCCACCTCTTCACCCTGATGCCAACACTCCAGTTGGATCAGGTCACCCGGGAACGTGGGCGCTGAAAAGCGTGCACTCAAAGACTTCAGACGTGCGGGGTCATCTCCGCAGAATGCCTTGAGCAGCAGGTGGCCCGCCACGCCGTAAGTGGCCAAGCCGTGCAAGATGGGTTGCTTGAAACCCGCCTGGGATGCCACATCGGGGTCGCAGTGAAGAGGGTTGTAATCACCAGAGAGCCGGTACACCAAGGCCATCTCCGGTCGGGTCTGAAACTCCAACACGACATCAGGCGCAGCGTCGGGCGTGGCTTTCAAGGCAGGCGCAGGCTCATCCCCTCCCCCCGACGCAGAAAACCCTCCATCTCCTCGGCAGAACACCACGGCTTCACAGGTGGCCAAGAGTTGGCCCGTGGCAAATTCACGAATCACCTTCTCCACATGCACCAGGGCTCCTTTGCCAGGCCCCTTGTCCACCACGCGCGTGACACGGCTGCGGCCCGTGAGCCGGCCCTGCGCCGGTAAAGCATGGTGCATCACGATGGACTGCTCACCATGCACGAGCCGCACCACATCGATGCCCACCCCCGGCGCATCACGCATCCAAAACCCGGGATAGGTCAAAACCGCAGCCATGGTCGGCAACACTTGCAGATGCTTTTCGGTGGTGAACTTCAGTTGACCACGGTCCAGGGGGTCTTGCCCCAGACCCACACCGAGCGCATACAACATCACGTCGCGAGGTTGCATGACTTGCTCGATATCTTCGGATTGCCAATGGCGAACCTTATCGTAATTGAGCATGTCAACTTCCCTTCAAATGAGTTCGCGCAGCGCCGTTTTCAGCACCTTGCCATAGTTGTTCTTGGGCAGCTCGGCCACAAATCGATAGTGTTTGGGGCGCTTGAACCGTGCAATGTGATCCAAGCACACGGCGTCGAGCTCCTGGGCTGTGACCGGGCTGCCATCGGTCACCACAAAGGCCAACACCGCCTCGCCCCACTCGGGGTCGGGTTGGCCCACCACGCTGACCTCACGCACCCGAGGGTCCATCAACAGTGCTTCTTCGACCTCACGAGGATAGATATTGGTCCCCCCTGAGATGATCACATCCTTGGAACGGTCCTTGAGTGTCAAGAACCCCTCCTCGTCCAGGACCCCGACATCACCGGTGTAGAGCCATCCATCTTTCAACGTATGGGCTGTGGCTTGTGGATTGCGCCAATAGCCTTGCATCACCACCGGCCCACGCACACAAATCTCGCCCAACTCACCTGCAGGCAAGACCACCCCCTCAGGCGTGCGGATCGTCACTTCGACAGACATTTGGGCGACCCCCACCGAGGCCAAGCGCCTCAGGTAGTGGGGATGGTCGCTTTGTTCGATCACGTGGGAGTGCAGCACCGTGATGGTCATCGGCGACTCCCCTTGTCCGTAGATCTGCGCGAACTTGGGCCCCATCACCTTCAAGGCTTCTTGGATGTCAGCCAGATACATCGGCCCGCCTCCATACACCACGGTGCCCACGCAGGCCGCTGCCTCGGGGTGGTGCTGCGCGGCGCGCACCAAGCGCTTGACCATGGTCGGTGCAGCAAACATCGACAAGCCCGGAAATGCTTGCGCCAATTGCAGCACCTCCTCTTCATCAAAGCCGCGAGACGGGGCTACCACATTCAGGCCCGCCCGAGCCACGTATGCAAAGTTGTACAGGCCCGATCCATGTGACATGGGTGCCGCGTGCAACAGCGCCTCTCCCGGCTGGACCGAATGGACATCGGCCAAAAATGTCAATGTAGCCTGCACCAAGTTTCCGTGACTGAGCATGACTCCTTTGGGACGGCCAGTCGTGCCGCTGGTGTAGAAGAGCCACGCCAGATCGTCCGCGTCACGTGGCACAAGATCCATGTTGCGATCGGCCCGCAGCGAGGGCACGTTTTCGATATTCAAGAAACGCACGTCGGGCGTCAAAGGCGAGAGCAGCTCAGCCTGCCCTGGATCGACCCAGCACCAACGAGATTCGCTGTCGCCCAGGATGTAAGCGGCCTCCTTGGGATGAAGTTTGGCATTCATGGGCACCATGACTGCGCCCGCCAGCCATCCCGCATAAGCCGCCTCGAGATAGTGTCGATGGTTGGCGCAATACAAAGCCACGCGATCGCCCGGCTGGACGCCAAAAGAATTCGACAGCGTCCAAGCCAGGCGGGCCACGCGCTCATTCAACTGTTCATACGTGGCCTCCACAGTGCTGCCATGTGCCAATGCCGGGCATTGACCATGTGCGGCCGCACGTCGCTGCAAATAAGTGGCCAGGTTCATCGTCAACCCTGCGCCGCGCGGCGCAGCAAGGCGCCGGACTGGCGCAAGGCCTCGATCTCTTGGGCGCTGTAGCCCCACTCGCGCATGGCCACCTCATCGCTGGCTCCGGGTGCTTCGGGGCCGTGGGGCGGTCTGGCCTGTGTCCGGCTGAAACGCGGAGCCAGGCCAGGTTGGGTCTGACCCTCGATGTCCCAAAACACGCCGCGCGCCACATTGTGGGGGTGATGAGGCGCCTCGGCCATCGACAGCACAGGCGCGTAACAGGCGTCACTGCCTTCCAAGAGCGCCGACCACTCATCGCGCGTCTTCGTCTTGAACCGTTGCGACAATTCAGCGCGCAATGCGGGCCATTGCGTTCGGTCATGAGACCGCTCCAACCACGCCGCGGTCAAGCCGATCTTTTCAAACAACTCTCGGCGGAACTTGGTCTCGATGGCAGCGATGGACACGAACTTGCCGTCCGCACATTCATACACATCGTAATAAGGCGACCCTGAATCCAACAGGTTGGTGCCTCGTGGGCCTTCGTGCAAGCCGGCCGCTTTCAATCCGTAGGTAGATGTCATGAGTGAGGTGGCCGCATCTACCATGGCGGCATCCACCACTTGACCTTGCCCGCTGCGTTGTGCATTCAGAAGAGCCGCCAACATGCCGATGCACAGATACGCGGCGCCACCGTAGTCGCCCACCAAGTTCAAAGGTGGCGCGGGGGCCTGACCCGCACGGCCTATGGCATCGAGCGCGCCCGACAGCGCCACGTAATTCAGATCGTGCCCCGCCGCTTGCGCCAAGGGACCCGCTTGCCCCCAGCCTGTGATGCGGCCATAGACCAATCGTGGATTGACCTTCCAACAAGCCTCAGGTCCCAATCCGAGCCGCTCCATGGTGCCAGGGCGAAATCCTTCGATCAGCGCGTCGGCGCGCTCCACCAACGACAGCGCCAAGGCCACTCCGGCAGCTGACTTCAAGTCCAACACCACCGACTTGCGGCCGCGGTTGAGAAAGTTCAATTTGACGGGTCGGTCCAAGCCCAGGCCACTGTCTGTTGGACGCTCCAACCTGAGCACCGTGGCGCCCATGTCAGACAGCAACATGCTGGCATGCGGACCAGGCCCGATACCCGCAAACTCAACGATCCAAAATCCATCGAGGGGTCCCATCGTCGCGGTCCTCAATACGACTTGGGCATGCCCAGCACTTGCTCGGCCACGTGGGACAGCGCCAATTGCGCACTGACCGGCGCAATGCGAGGAATCATCACCTCGCGAAGGTAGCGCTCCACGTGGAATTCTTTGGCGTAACCCATGCCTCCATGGCTCAGCATGGCGGTCTCGCATGCATGAAACCCGGCCTCCGCCGCCAAGTACTTGGCGGCATTGGCGGCTGCACCACTGGGCAGCTGTTGGTCGAACTTCCAAGCAGCCTGCAGGGTCAACAACCATGCCGCTTCCAGTTCAATCCAATTCTTGGCCAGTGGGTGTTGAATGCCCTGGTTCTGTCCAATGGGCCGATTGAACACCACCCGCTCCTTCGCGTATTGGGTCGCCTTGCGCAGCGCGGCGCGACCCAAGCCGATGGCCTCGGCAGCGACCAAGATCCGCTCAGGATTCATGCCATCCAAGATGTACTCAAAGCCCCGGCCTTCCTCGCCAATGCGGTCTTCGACGGGCACGATCAAGTTGTCAATGAACACCTGATTGGAGTCGATGGCCTTGCGTCCCATCTTTTCAATCTCGCGCACCTCAATGCGTTGTCTGTCAAACGTCGTGTAGAACAAGCTCAGACCGTGTTTGGGTGACTTGACCTGATCGAGCGGTGTGGTGCGCGCCAAGATCAACATCTTTTCGGCCACCTGAGCGGTGGAGATCCACACCTTGGCGCCGTTGAGAACGTAGTGGTCGCCTTGGCGCTCCGCTTTCGTCTTGAGCTGCGTGGTGTTCAAGCCCACACCGGGTTCGGTGACCACAAAGCAGGCGCGCTCCTTGCCCGCGATCAGGGGAGGCAGCATGCGGCGCTTTTGAGCTTCGGTGCCGTACTTCACCACCGGTGTCAGGCCAAAAATGTTCAAGTGCAGCGAGGAGCACCCTGACATGCCGGCGCCAGACTCGCTAATGGTTTCCATCATGATCGTGGCCTCGGTCACGCCCAAGCCAGAGCCCCCGTACTCTTGCGGGATGCAAATCCCCAACCAGCCATCTTTGGCGAATGCCGCATGAAAGTCTGTCGGGAACCCTCCCTCGCGATCTTTTTTCAACCAGTAGGCATCGTCAAACCGTTCACAGATTTTTTGGACGGCCTCGCGGATGCGCTCTTGATCCGGGGTGAGTGCGAAATCCATGGATTGATGACTCCCTTTTCATAAATTCAATTCAGGAGACGTGCCGCACGCGACAACGACTCTCGGTGGTCGGGATGCGCGATGGCCATCATCCGTCGGGCTCGCTCTTTGAGCGTCTGGCCCCGCAGATCCGCCACGCCCCATTCGGTGACAAAGATGTCAGCGTCGCTGCGGGCCGTGGTGACCACCCCCGCGGGCAAGTGGGCCACAATGCGACTGATGCGACCTTGCGAGGCCGTGGACGGCAAGGCCGTGATGGCCCGCCCCCCTCGACTTCGTTGAGCCCCGCGGACAAAGTCCACTTGCCCCCCCACTGCGCCGACATAGCGCGAACCCACCACCTCCGCGTTGACCTGACCCGACAAATCGACTTCAAGTGCAGAGTTGAGCGCATGCAAGCTGTCCACCCGTGCCAGCACATCAGCCGCATGGGTGTAGCGCAAGGGCCGCAACGCCAAGGCGGGGTTGTTGTGGGCGTGCTGGTAAAGGCGCTGGGTTCCTGCCAGCAGCCCACAAATGGACACGCCCCGATCGATCGACTTGTGCGCATTGGTCAATGCGCCCGCTTCAATCAGATCGACCACAGCATCGCCCGCCAGTCCGCTGTGAAGACCCAGATCGCGGTGGTGGATCAAGGCCGACAAAATCGCCGAGGGCAGCGCACCGATCCCGGTTTGCAAGACGGCACGGTCTGGGATGAGCTCAGCGACCCGTTGTGCAATCTGCAATTCCACGGGAGAAGGCGAAGGTGCTGGCACCGACAAGAGCGGACGACACGTGCGCACGACCGCATCGATGCGCAAACCTTCGAAGGCCTGATCACAATGGGTCCAAGGTACCTCGGCGTTGATCTCCGCGATGACGGTGCGCGCATGTCGTGCGGCCACCGCCAGGTAGTCGTGTGACAGGCCTGGACTGTGCAGCCCCTCTGCATTGGCGGGGCTCAACTGCATCAGCACCACATCCGGCACGAGCCGGCCGGCTTCAATCAGGTCGGGCCAACTCGACAAATGGCAGGGCATCACGTCCAAGGCACCTGCGCTGGACAGGGCTTGCACACCCCCCAAGGCGCCATAGCTGACAAAGGTCACCCGGTCCGCGTGCTCGGGCTGGAGCGTTTGCGAATAAGTCACACCCACCACGGCCTTGAAGGCCCCAATGGCATGGCGGTGAGCCAAGAGGGTTTCGGTCAGGGTCAGGGGTTCCGAGGTCCCATGTCCCCAAAATACCGTGTCTCCCGGCCTTACAAACTCGCCAAGGTTTAAATCCTCGGGCTCTATCTCACGCATGGGTTCAAGCTTGCGGTTTGGCTTTCATGAAACCCGACCGGCGGCAGATGCACACGAGCTCACCGCGTTGATTGATCCCCCGATGCTCGAATTCCACAATGCCAGCGTTGGGACGCGACTTGCTCTGACGTTTGCTGATGATCTCCGTCTCCACCTTCAATGTGTCGCCGTGAAAGACAGGTTTTGGAAACTTGATGTCCGTCATTCCCAGGTTGCCGATGGTGGTCCCCAAGGTGGTGTCCACCACCGTGATGCCGATCACCAAGCCCAAGGTGAACAAACTGTTGACCAGGCGCTGTCCAAACTCGGTTTGGGCGGAGAACTCTGCATCCAAATGCAAAGGCTGAGGGTTCATCGTCATCAACGAAAACAAGGTGTTGTCCATCTCGGTGACGGTGCGCGTGATGGCATGTTTGAACACCTGCCCCACTTCGAATTCTTCAAAATAAAGTCCTGCCAAGATTGCTCTCCTTCATCCCCATTGATTTATTTCATCGCCTCGCTAAAGGCCTTCAACACTTCACTGCCGGGCTTGCCGCGGCCATCAAGGGCCTGCGCCCATTCGGCACGGACGGTGGCCGACAGCGTCGCGAGTTGAGTCTTTTCTGCCGCAGGCAAGGGAGCCAGCGAACCGCCCCCCTTGGTCCGTATCTTTTCCAGGTCAGAGGCCAACTCCTGGTCGGCATAGGCACAGATCTTTTTGGTGACCGCATCGCCCGCCTCGGTCATCGCGGCGCGAACCTGAGGCGACAGCGACTTCCAGCGGTTTTCTGAAATCATGTAGCTCAGCACCGCGCTGCCAAAGTTTTCACCCACGATGCCTGCCTTGACCATGGGTTCGATGTTGTAGGCCAAGATGCTGGAGGCTGGGAACACCATGCCATCCACCGTCCCGCGCGACAAGGATTCGTGCAAGTCGGGAGCCGCCATGCGCACGGGCACGCCTTTGAGCTTGGACACGAGCGTGTCTTGCGCTCCACCGGTGGTTCTCAGCTTCATGCCTTCGACGGCCTTGAGCTGCCCCAGTGGCTTGGCGCCGCTGAAGATCTGGTACGGAGGCATCACGATGGCAAACACCAACCGCACGCCGTTCGGTTGGTACTCTCGCCGTGCCAACAGGCCATCGCCTGTGGCGAGCTTCCAAAATGCGGCCGTTCCTTCGCACGACGAGCGAAAGGTCCCTGGCAGTTCCGCCACCGCCGTCAGCGGCATCTTGTCTTGCACATAGGTGGGCACGACATAGCCAATGTCGATCACGCCTGACTGGGTCAAAGCGAGCATGTCTTTGGCCTTGCCCAACTGCTCCGCGGGGAAGTATTCGAACTGCACCGCTCCGTTGGTCTTCTTGCTGACCTCGGCCATCCACACCTTGGTGGCTTGTTCCGCAAAGAAGTGGTTCAAGGGTAGGGAGTCACCCACTCTGAGCTTGGTTTGTGCCTGTGCAAGCCCCGAAACACTCCACAGCACCGCCATGCAACCCACGGCTGCCAGCTGGAGCTGCATCCGACTTTGCCCGTTCATTCGATTCATTTTGCGCCTCCTTCAAATGCTCGCAAGACTTCGGTACCGGCCTTACCGCGCCGGTCCAATTGTTCAGCCCATTCCTTGGCCACAGCACTGCCAATGGACTGGATTTGTTGCTTGTCCTCCGCAGACATCTTCACCAGACTCACCCCCAGCTTACGCAGATGTTCATAGTGCTTGGCGTCATCGGTCTCCATCATCTGACAGGCCCGGGCGGTGGCCGCTTCGCCAGCATCCGTGAAGACCTTCTGCTGGGCTGGCGATAGCTTTTGCCACCTCGACTCCGCCATGGTGTAGGTGACCACAAACGCGCCAAAGTTCTCACCCACCGTGGCGACCTTGATCAATTTATCGAGTTCATAGGCTTGCAAACTGGCCACCGGAATCATCAAGCCATCGATGGTGCCGCGTGAGGTCGCCTCATACATCTCTGGCGCCGGCATTTGCAAAGGCACGGCCTTGAGCTTTCTGAGCATCTGATCCTTGGCGCCGCCCGAAGTCCGAATCTTTTGACCCTCCAGGCTCTTCAGCCCTTCAAATTTCGCCCTTGACATCACGATCTGGTTTGGCGGGAACATCACGGAGAACAACACGCGTACCCCCAGAGGACCAAACTCTCGTTTGGCCAACACGCCGCCGTCTTTGGCCATGCTCCAAAACGCCTTGGTGCCTGCACACGAGGTGACATAGCTGCTGGGGAGCTCCACCACGCCTGACAGCGGCAACTTGTCGGCAATGTAGGCCGGACTCACGTAGGTCACATCGGCCACACCCGACTGCACCAAGGTGAGCATGTCTTTGGCCTTGCCCAGCTGTTCCGCGGGGTAGTACTCGAACTCAATCGTCTTGTTGCTGTTCTTGGTGATCTCATTCATCCAGAACTTGGTGGCGTATTCCGGCACGAAGTGGCCAATGGGGAAGGAATCCGCCACCCGCAACTTCACCGTCTGAGCGTGGGCGGGCAGCCAGGCCATTGAAAAAGACAGCGCCAGGGCTCCCGCAAGCCCGACATACCTAAAAAGTGATTGGGATTTCATCGTCGATCTCCTCACACAAAAGCACAAACTATCGACTCATTGTCGACGGCAGCCACAACACAATTTGAGGGAACATGACCATCAGGGCAATGAATATCAGGTGCGCAATCACGTGAGGCGTGATTCCCGCGAACACTTCACTCAGAGGCCGGCCGGTGTATCGCGCCACCACAAAGACATTCAAGCCGACGGGTGGCGTCACCAAGCCCACTTCGGCGACCACGATCAGCAATACGCCAAACCACACTGGGTCGTAACCAATCGCCTTGACCACCGGCAACAGCACTGGCACGGTCAAGATGATGATGGCGGCCTGGTCCATCAAACACCCCAAGATGATGAGCCCGAAGATGATGAGCGTGATGATGCCCACGGGGGGAATCGGCAATGCACTCACCCAGGCCACGATGGACTGCGTCACCTGGGCGAGGGTGAAGTAATAGCCAAACACATGCGCCCCAAAAATGATCATCAAGATCATGCACGTAGAGTGAGAGGCTCGCACCAAGCACTTCATCAAAGAGGCGCGGTTCAAGTGCCCCGAATACAACGCCAACACCATGGCGCCAAAGGCGCCCAGCGCCGCAGCCTCAGTGGGTGTGGCCACCCCCGAATAAATCAAGCCAGTGACCAACGCAAACAACAGGATCATCGGGCCGATCAGCGGCAAGGTGGCCAGCTTTTCTTTCAGCGTGAATGAGCCCGCGCTTGGTGCCCTGGACGGGTCCTGCCAGACCAAGAACAACACCGTGAGAATGATGACCAAGGTCACGGCGATGCCCGGCACGATGCCACCAATCAGCAGCTTGCCGATGCTGACATTGGCCACAATGCCGTAAAGCACCAGCGCGATGCTGGGAGGGATGAGCATGGCCAACGTCCCCGAGATGGCCACCACCCCGCAGGCCATCTTGGGTTCATACCCCTGCTTGAGCATGGCCGGCACGGTGGTGGATGACAAGGTCGCGGCCGACGCCGTGCTGGAGCCTGAGATCGCGGCAAAGCCGGCCCCTGCCAATGTGGTGGCGATTCCGAGCCCGCCGGGGAATCGCCCCACCCAGGTGGAAGCACTTTTGAACAAGTTGTCGGCCACGCCACTGACGATGACAAATTCCGCCATGAGCATGAACATGGGCACCGAAATGAGCTCGTAGCTGCTCGCCGCAGACGCCGCGCTGGTGTTCAAAATACCCATGGCCATGGGCAAACCGCCGTACATCAGCAATCCTGCGGTGCCCGCAATCAACATTGAAAACCCCACGGGCGTTCCCAGAGCCAGCAAGCTCAACATCCCGATGATGACAACGGCGGTGATCATCAGGCGTCCTCCTTACCAGCGATCGGAGGCAGGTCGATCACGGAGCGCCCTTGAACTGCACTGGCCAAGTGCCCTACCAGACGGTGTGCACATCGCAGCGACAACACGAAAAATCCAATGGCCACGAACGACATGGCCACCCAGGTGGGCCAATCAAACCGCCCCGCAATCACAA
>CAZCJB010000009.1:27150-39768 GCA_964498795.1 uncultured Rubrivivax sp.
CCTTGGTAGGCTTCGTAGGTCTTTTGTGCGGCCAGCCCCGTGACGGCCACAAACGTCATCAAGACCATTGCATAGCCCGGCACCTCCACGGCATGCCGTTGTCGATGGGTCATGTGAGAGTGCAACAAATCGACAGCAATATGACCGTTCACTCTCAGGGTGTCCGACATCGCAAAAAAGAACATCCCTGCCATGAGGTACAAAGAAATCAAGTCATAAGACCACCCCAGCGGTGAATTGAAGAAATATCGCAGGGCCACGTCCAGCGTCGCAATCAGCATGATGGCCAAGAGCATCAGTGCCGCCACCGAGACCGTGACTCTTTCCATCCATGTCAGGATGCGATCAATGCGTTCCATGGAATCAGGACCTCCTCAGCAGGACAACTTTCACGGCGATCATGGACGGGCTCCCAAGGCCTTCGACAATGCCTGCGCATGTCGCATGATTTGCGTTTCGATCAGGCCACGCCGTGCCTCAAATCGCTCGGTGGGGCCGGCCACCAATACCGCCCCCAAGAGCTGTCGACCCAGACCGAAGACAGGGGCCGCACACGCCGCGACACCATCAATGCGCTGGTTGGTCGATCGGGCAATCCCTTCCCGCCGAATTTGCTCCAGTTCGGTCGCCAGACGCCGCGGCGACGTCACCGTGGAGGGGGTGAACTTGGGGAACTTCGGCACCGAGAGCACGCGATCCACTTGCACCGGCGAGCAGTGGGCCAACAAGGCCTTGCCCATGGCCGTGCAGTGCATTTCTCGCCGCTCCCCCACATTGACGGTGTATCTCAAGGGGTGGGTGCCCTCCACCTTGTCCACGTAAAGCACCAAATCGGCTTTAGGGTCAACCACGCCCAAGACAGCCGTTTCACCGGTCTCATCCACCAAGTCTTGAAGAAACGGGCGCGCCCGCGACGTGAGGTCATGCCCCGCTGACGCCTGCAAAGCCAGCGCAAAAATGCGCTCGCCCAGCACATAGCGTCCTACGGCGTTTCGCTCGACGCACCGCTCATGCACCAGCGCCTGCAGCAATCCCACCAAACTGGTTTTGGGCGCCGATGTAGCTTGGGCCAACTCGGCCAAGGTCGCACCTTGGGTATGCGCCACGAGATGCTCCAAAAGCGCCACCACTCGACCCACCGACTGAGGCCCCGCATGGCTCGCAGCCTCCAACCGCGCGCTGGAGGCGCGTCGAGACCCAACTTGGGTGCTGGGCTGGGTGGCAACCGATGAGCGGATGGGCATATTGTTCCGATATCAGTACATTCGACCGATATCAGAATAGTCAGACCATTTGGCCCCCAGGTCAAGTCAGGGTTTCAACGGACCCCGCGGCCTGTTCACATCACCCCGCCCTTTCAGGCCATACCTTCGCCCTTACAACGCCAACACGAATAAATAAATCACCGTGGCATAGCCCACCGCCCAGACCAAGGTCCTCAAGGTGGCCCGGTCGCTCACATAGGCATAGATATAGGCCACGCGCATGCCCAGAAAGAACCAGGCGGCCCCCACCACTTTGGCTTCCTCTGCGCCAGCCATCAAGGCGAACACGATGGCCGCCGCAAAGAAGGGAAACGCTTCAAACGAGTTTTGTTGCGCGGCATGGGCCCGCGCCCGATACCCCGTTTGCTGGGCCAACCACTCTCGAGGCTGTCGATTGTCGTAGCCCCGAACGCCCCACTTGGCGATGCCCGCACAAATCACCGGCAGCAGGCCCGCGATCAACACCGCCAAGGCCACCAAATCCAATCCGCTTTGCTCCATGAGAGCGCTCCTGCTTTGCGTTTGAAGTGGGCCGTACAATAGCAGGAACTCCGCGATGAATTGGAAGCGTGGCCGAGTGGTTTAAGGCACTGGTCTTGAAAACCAGCGATGGGGGAACCCATCCGTGAGTTCGAATCTCACCGCTTCCGCCACGTCTCTTCAATCAACGCTTCAAAAGCTGGAGAGACCACCATGGCGGTGTATGGATGGGGCACATGACTGCGACGGACTTGGATCCTTTACCCCCCCAACTTTCTATCCATGACGGTGTGGCCACGCTCGTGCTGCACCGTCCTGCCCAGCGCAACCGTCTCGAGAGCGGCGACCTCCAGGTGCTGATGCAACACTTCGATCGCATCGAGGCCGACCCCGCCGTACGGGTGGTGGTCTTGACCTCCGTGACGGCAGGTCAACCCAAGCCCGTGTTTTGCGCGGGCTACGACATCTCGGGGTTTGAGTCAGATGCCTTGGGCTCTACCACCTTTGAAGCGGTGGCCCAGCGCTTGGCAGGTCTGCGGCCTATCACGGTGTGCGCCCTCAACGGCAGCGTGTATGGGGGCGCCACCGATTTGGTCTTGGCCTGCGACTTGCGCATGGCGCTGCAAGGGGTGGAATGGCGCATGCCTGCCACGGCGATCGGGCTTCACTATTACCCCAGCGGGTTGCAGCGCTATGTGAGCGCTCTGGGAGTGCACGCGGCCAAACGAGCATTTCTCACCGCACGCCCCTTTGACGTGGCACAGCTGCAAGCCTTGGGTCTGTTTGAAGCGGTGGTAGGGCCCGAGGTGTGGCACGCCACGCTTGAGGCCTTGGTGCAAGACATCCTCGCGCTCGCCCCAGCGGCCGTGCAGGACACCAAGCGGTCATTGAACGAAATTGCCAACGGCCAGTATGACGAGCATCGCCTGCGTGAGCGAGAACACCGCAGCGCCGCCAGCGCCGACTTTGCTGAGGGGCGCGCAGCGTTCGCGCAGCGCCGCAAGCCGGTCTTCTCATCGGGTTCACCCCAGTGAGGATGGATCCTCAAGATCGCCGCGGCGCTGCGCGCCTCGCGATGACCGCTGAGCTCCCTTACGACCCTCGGCCCTCAAGGCCTGCGCGATGAAGTCGATCAACACCGAAATGCGGTGAGGCACGTAGCGGTTGCTAGGCAGCACCGCATAGATGCCCAGGGGCTCGGGCTCATAGTGGGGCAACACGGGCACCACCCGGCCATCGTCTAGGTAAGGCTGCGCCATGAAGTCAGGTGGGCGGGTGATGCCCAGGCCTTGCGTGGCCGCTTGCAACAGGGCTTCGCCGTTGTTGGCGGCCAAGCGCGGCCGCACCACCACCGGGTGTACGCCCTCGGCCGATCGATAGTTCCACGTGGTGGACTGGAAGTCTTCGGAATACACCAAGCAGGCGTGATGGGCCAGGTCGCGCGGATGCACCGGATGGGTGTGTTGAGCCAAGTACTTGGGTGAAGCCACGGTCAGCAGTCGCGACTCGCCCAGTTTGCGCACGATATCGCCCGGCTCCAAGCGGCTGGTGATGCGGATGGACAGGTCGATGCCCTCTTCAATCAGTTTGCTTCGACGGTCGGAGAAGTCCATCACCAACTCGATGTGCGGGTGAGCTTGTGCAAACTGCAGCAGCACCGGCATGAGGCGCTGCAAGCCAAAGTTGAGCGGCAAGCCGAGCCGAATGCGACCTCGCGGTTCGGACTTCTCTTGATGCAAGCTGGATTCGGCGGCGTCCACCATGTTGAGGATGACGCGGCACTTCTCCAAGTAAGCCGAGCCCGCCGTGGTGAGAGTCAGGCTGCGCGTGCTGCGCGTCATGAGCTTGGTGCCCAGCTTCCGCTCCTAGGCCGAGATCTGCCGGGTGACCACCGACCGCGCCACGTCCAGCTGGTCGGCCACCGCCGTGAAGCTGCCGGTTTCGGCCACCCGCACAAACATTTGCATCGCATGGAGTTTGTCCATTGTTGCTAATTATGCAACAAACAATTGAAGATTCGGTTCTTTTTCTACATTTGTGGACTTCTTACAGTCCACTCACTGAACGTCACTGTCAACTGAAGCCGCCATGTCCGCCTACCGCAATGTCTTGTTCGTCCCGCACGGCGCCCCCACGTTTGCGCTCGATCCCGGGGCTGCCGGTGCAGCCATGTCCGCCGCCGCACAGCAGTTGACGCCACCGCGTGCCATTGTGGTGCTGAGTCCGCACTGGGCCACGCCCATCCCCACGGTGTCCACCGCCACGCGTTTGGAAACCATCCACGATTTCTACGGCTTCCCACCCGCTCTTTACGAGTTGCAATACCCCGCCACCGGCTGCCCCGAGGTCGCCCGCTTGGTGACCCAGGCTCTGGACGCGGCCGGTCTCGAGGTGGCACAAGACCCACAACAGGGTTTGGACCATGGGGCCTGGCAACCCCTGCGGCAGATCTTCCCCGATGCCGACGTGCCCGTGGTGCCCCTGTCGATGCAAATCCATGCCGGGCCTGCCCATGCCTACCGCGTGGGGCAAGCCCTGGCGCCCTTGGCCGACCAACACATCTGGGTGGTGGCCTCGGGCAACATCACGCACAACTTGGGCGACTGGCATGTGGCCGCCAGCACCGGCAGTGGCACGCCCGCGTATGTGCACCGCTTTGCCGATTGGGTGCATGACCACCTGGCCACACACGATGTGGAGGCGCTGCTCCACTACCGCGCGCACAGTGCGGAAGGCCGGCGAGCACACCCGAGTGAAGACCATTTGTTGCCGCTGTACGTGGCGCTGGGCGCTGCGGGGCCGCAGGCCAGGCCTGAGGCTTTTTACCGAGGCGTCAGCGACTATGTCATCGCGATGGATGGTTACGCCTTCGTCCATTGACCCATGAAATGGATCACCACCATGTCGACCCCTTACACCCCCATCGCCAAGTGCTTCCACTGGGGCATGGCCGTCTTGCTCTTTGGCCTGATGGCCATGGGGTTTGTGATGACCGGGTTGCCGTTGTCCCCCGAGAAACTGCAGATTTATTCGTGGCACAAGTGGGCCGGCGTCAGTGTGTTCATGCTGGTGTGGCTTCGGCTGCTGTGGCGTGTGCTGAACCCGCCGCCGGCCTACCCCGACAGCATGCCTGCTTGGCAGCAACGCGCGGCGCACCTGGGACACGCGGCCTTGTATGGGTTGATGATGATCATCCCCATCACGGGCTGGTTGTTGAGCAGTGCCAAAGGCGTGCAGACCGTGTGGTTTGGCGTGTGGCCGCTGCCAGATCTTTTGGAGAAAGACAAGGCGCTTGGCCACTTGCTGCATGAGGTGCATGAAGCGCTGAACTTCTTGCTGCTGGCTTTGGTGGGCGGCCACATCGCCGCCGCCCTGAAACACAATTGGGTGGATCGTGACGACACCTTGGCACGCATGCTGCCGTTTCACCGTCCGAGCCGCTCCTCTTTGAAAGATCACCCATGAAACACATCAGCCTCTTGTTGTTGGGAAGCGCCCTGGCCCTGCAGGCCAGCGCGGTGGAGTACAGGTCCATCGCGCCGGAAAAAAGCAAGGTCTCGTTTCAGTACAAGCAAATGGGGGTGACCATGGACGGTCACTTCAAGAAGTTTGCGGCGCAGCTGAGTTTTGACCCGGCCAAGCCCGCGGCCGCACGCGCGCAGATCGAGATCGATCTGGCCAGTGTCGATGCCGGCTCCTCCGAAGCCGACGACGAAGTGGTCGGCAAAGCCTGGTTCAACGCCAAGGCCTTTCCCAAGGCCACCTTCGTCTCTCGCGAGGTGAAGGCCACCGGGGCCAACCAGTTCGAGGTCACCGGCACCTTGACCCTCAAAGGCAAGAGTCAGGACATCAAGTTTGCGCTCAAGCACGTGCCGCAGGGCAGCGCGGGCGTGTTCACCGGGGATTTCGTGATCCGCCGTGCGGATTTCTCCATTGGCGAAGGCACATGGGCCAAGTTTGACGTGGTCGCCAACGACATTCCCATCCATTTCCAACTCACCGCCAATTCCGGCAAATGACTTTCAAAAGGAGTTTTCACATGAAGTCGATTCAACGTTCTTTCGTGCGCACGGTGTCCGCTGCAGCCTTCACCGCCGCCCTCTCGGCATCGGCCATCGCGGCGCCGGTGACCTACGGTGTGGACAGCTCACACACCTTCCCGCGCTTTTCGTATTCGCACTTTGGCTATTCCACCCAGCTGAGCAGCTTCAGCAAGACCACGGGCAAGGTGGTGTTCGACGCCGAAGCCAAGACGGCGTCGGTGGATATCGTCATTGACACCAAGTCGGTCAACACGAACTTTGCCGACTTCAATGAGCACATCCAGGGCGAAGACTTCTTGGACACGGCCAAGTTCCCCACCGCCACCTTCAAGTCCACCAAGGTGGTGTTTGCCGGTGACAAGCCTCAGACCATTGAAGGTCAGCTCACCATCAAAGGCGTCACCAAGCCCGTGACCCTGACGGTGACCAGCTTCCAAGCCATGCCCCACCCGATGATGAAGAAGCCTGCGCTGGGCGCCAATGCCTACACGGTCATCAAGCGCAGCGAATTCAACGCCGGCAAGTACGCCCCTTACGTGGGTGACGACGTGCGCATCGACATCGCCGTGGAAGCGATCGCCCAGTAAATCGCCCAGTAAAAAGCACCCGCAGCCTGCACGCGCAGGCTGATCAATTCCCCTGCCGGTGCGGCATCTGATTGCTGCGCATGTCCTCTTCAAAACCTTCGCGACTGATGGTTTTGACAGAGTCCGGCTTGCCACCCGGCACCCGGTGGGGGATGCGCGAGCCGGTGACCACCAAGGTCGGGCTGTTGTCGCGAGCGTCGCTCTCTTGGCGCTCTGGCCCGCTCGATGCGCAAGCCGTGAGCATCAACGCGGCACCTACCTTCCAACCCAAAGAAATCGTTTCTCGGACGAAATGATGCATGGAAACCTCTTGAACGTCGATGCTGCAGCCCGAAGGAAGGCAATGTCAGGCTATTTTGCCTGAATCGAACTGCCGTCGACCATCTTGTACACTTTGGTTGAAGTTGAACTTGCTGTCCCAGCCACCATGCGCCGCGACCGAGAGCATCACTGAGGAGCATGGAGTGAGCCGCAACACGAAACCCTGGGACGTCATTGTGGTGGGCGGTGGCAATGCGGCCTTGTGCGCCGCGCTCGCAGCCAGAGAAGCCGGCGCCACGGTGTTGATGCTGGAGTCTGCCCCCAAGGAGTGGCGCGGTGGCAACTCTGTGCACACACGCAACATCCGTTGCATGCACGATGCACCTCAAGATGTTCTGTTGGATCGCTACCCCGAAGAGGAATACTGGCAGGATCTGCTCAAAGTGACCGGCGGCCTCACCGACGAAGGCTTGGCGCGTCTGGTCATTCGCTCCACCGCGACGTGCCGGCAATGGATGCACAAGCACGGCGTGCGTTTTCAGCCCTCGCTGTCAGGCACCTTGCACCTCTCTCGCACCAATGCTTTTTTTATGGGCGGAGGCAAGGCCTTGGTCAATGCCTACTACCGCAGCGCCCAGGCCCTGGGTGTGCAGGTTCGCTACAACTCGGCAGTGACCACGCTGGACATTCAAGACGGCCATTTCAGGGCCGTCCAGATAGGCGATGAACGCATCGAGGGCCGCAGCTGCGTCTTGGCCTCGGGGGGCTTCGAATCCAACATCGCCTGGCAGCGCGAGGCTTGGGGCCAAAATGCTGAAGGCGAATGGCCGGTCGACAACTTTCTCATCCGTGGCACCAGGTACAACCAAGGCGTGGTGTTGAAGTTCATGCAGGATGCCGGCGCAGACATGGTTGGTGACCCCACACAAGCCCACTGTGTGGCCATCGATGCCAGGGCGCCGTTGTACGACGGAGGCATCTGCACCCGTGTGGACTGCGTGTCCTTGGGCATCATGGTCAACCAGGACGCCCAGCGCTTCTACGACGAGGGTGAAGACTTCTGGCCCAAGCGCTATGCAATTTGGGGGCGACTGGTGGCGCAGCAACGCGGTCAGATCGGCTACTCCATCATCGACGCCAAATCCATGGGTCAATTCATGCCACCGGTCTTTCCGGGCGAGAGGTCGGATTCCATCGCAGGTCTGGCCAGAGAACTCGGGCTCGACCCGGAATCCTTGGAGAGCACGGTGAGAGATTTCAACGCCGCTTGCAAGGTCGGCCGCTTTGATCACACCACGCTCGATGACTGCCACACCGAAGGGCTGACACCGGTCAAATCGCACTGGGCAAGGCCCATCGACACGCCACCCTTCTTCGGCTTCAAGCTGAAACCGGGCATCACCTTCACCTACCTGGGCCTCAAGACCGACGCCCAAGCCCGCATCTACTTCCAAGGTCAACCCAGCCCGAATTTGTGCGGTGCAGGTGAAATGATTGCGGGCAATGTTCTGGGCAAGGGCTACACCGGAGGGGTGGGCATGGCCATTGGCACCACGTTTGGACGCATTGCAGGGGCTCAAGCTGCGGTGGCCGCGAGAGCAAAGGTGTAATCCCATGAGCACCCAACCCATTCACTGGCTCACCCAAACCCTGCGTGCTGATGAAGCTGAGGTGGCGCGTGTGATGCAAATCTGCAATGCCTGCCGCTATTGCGAAGGCTATTGCGCCGTCTTTCCCGCCATGACGCGGCGCATCGACTTTGAGCACAAGGCCGATGTGCACTATTTGGCCAATCTGTGCCACAACTGCGGCGCGTGCTTGCACAGCTGCCAATACGCGCCGCCCCATGAGTTTCAGATCAACGTCCCTCAGGCCATGGCCAAGGTTCGGTTGCACACCTATGCCGACTTCGCCTGGCCCGCTCCCTTGGGGTCTCTTTATCGCGCCAATGGCCTGGCCGTGTCGCTGGTGCTGGCCTTCACCTTGAGTTTGTTCTTGGCCTTGACCCTGCAATCCAAGACAGGCCTCGTGCACGCGCCGCTTCAGGGGGATTTTTACGCAGTCTTTCCCCACCACACGTTGGTTGGGATGTTTGGTTCGGTTTTCCTGTTTTCCTTTGTGGCGCTGGGGGTGGGTGTCATGCGCTTTTGGCGACAAGTTCGCCCTGGACCGGCACTGCCGGGATCTGCCTCGGAGGCCGTGCACCACGTCTTGACACTCAAGTACCTGGATGGCGGGCACGGTGAAGGCTGCAATGACGAAGATGACGCCTTCACGCTTCGGCGGCGACGCTTTCACCACCTCACGTTCTATGGCTTCATCTTGTGTCTGGCGTCGACCTCCGTGGCCACGCTGTACCACTATGTCTTCGGTTGGTCCGCACCCTATGCATTCAATAGCGTGCCCGTCGTGCTGGGCACGCTCGGGGGCTTGGGCCTGCTCGTGGGCCCTGTAGGACTTTGGCGATTGAATATCTCACGCGCGAGCGGACATGGTGATGCATCACAACGGCCCATGGACTTGGGTTTTATCGCCCTGCTGTTCCTCACCAGCTTGAGCGGGCTGGCCCTGATGCTTGGGCGCGACACGTCCGCCATGGCCATGCTGCTTGCCCTGCATCTGGGAGCCGTGATGGCCTTGTTTGTGACCTTGCCTTACGGCAAGTTCGCGCACGGGGTGTATCGCAGTGCAGCCTTGCTCAAAGCGGCCATTGAACGCCGCATGCCAAGCACAATCCATCTGGGCAATGAGTGAGACCGCAGTCGGTCTCCTCAATCTTCTGCGCGATGGTGACGTGTCAGCTGCCCAGGCTGTCTGGATTGAAGTAGTCTTGCGTCCATGCCCACGCTTCACCTGAACACGCCCGACGACGCCGCGCAGTGGCTCCGTGAATGCGGGGTACGGTCTTTGGTCATCCACCACCATCACGCGGCCCCGGGATGTGCCTGGTTGGGCTGGCCAGGCCGGCAGCACGATCCTCGAGACCACGTGGGAGACGTGCTGCGCGCGGGCGCATCCGCTTGTTTGCTGGAAGCTGCGGACTTGGCAGATACGACCGAGGCCATCGCATCACAAAGCGGCCGTGTCGCAGTCTTTTCGGGCTTGAAAACGCACGCCGGCTCGATTGCCAGCGCGTTTTACGGCCACCCCAGCCACCAGTTGCACCTCGTCGCCGTGACGGGGACGAATGGCAAGACGTCCACCGCCTGGTGGCTGGCCCAGTCGCTCGCGCGCATGGCCCGACCCTGCGGGCTCGCGGGGACTTTGGGTCAGTGGGTGCCTGAGCCTGGCGCTTCCATAACGCCGCCGTCCTCGGGGCTGACCACCCCGGATGCGGTGGCTCTGCAGTCCCAATGGCGGCAGTGGCTGGACCAAGGTGTGCGTCATGTGGCCATGGAGGCCTCATCCATTGGCCTGGCCGAGCACCGACTGCAAGGCACCCATGTGAGCATGGCGCTGTTCACCAACCTGACGCGTGATCACCTGGACTACCACGGCACCCTGCAGGCGTATTGGGCCGCCAAACGTCAGCTGTTTGACGAACCCCTCGGGGCGGCTGGCATCAATATCGACGATGAACACGGCGCCGCCTTGGCGGCTGAACTCAGCACGCGGCCGCTGGATCTGTGGACCGTCTCCGTGCAGCCCCGTGCTCAACCGGCACGATTGCAAGCTCGCCACCTGCAGCCTTGGCAAATGGGCACCCGCTTTGAAGTGCAAGAGGGTGCCCAGACCCTCCCCGTGTTTGCGCCGGTGATGGGTGACTTCAACGTCAACAACCTGCTCCTGGTGGTGGCGGCCCTGCGGGTGCTGGGCATTCCGCTGGCTGAGGCCCTGTCCTGTGCGTCTGCATTGCCAGCCGTCCCTGGGAGGTTGCAACCCGTGCCATCTGGGCCATCGGCCGTGGGTCGCTCGGCTCCCGCCGTCTATGTGGACTACGCCCACACGCCCGACGCCCTGGATAAGGTGCTGCGGGTGCTGCGCCCGGTGGCCCGGGCGCGTCGTGGACAGCTGTGGTGTGTCGTGGGATGTGGAGGCAACCGCGACCGCGGCAAGCGCCCCTTGATGGCAAGCATCGCAGCCACTCAGGCCGATCGAGTCATGCTCACCAGCGACAACCCTCGACACGAAGACCCCGCCGTCATCCTCGACGACATGGCGTCGGGCTTGGGTGAGGCCGACATGGTTCGTTGCCAGCGCGTGCAAGATCGCGCGCATGCGATCACCCGCGTTGTGGTGCAGGCTGGTCCCAACGACGTGGTGCTGATTGCTGGCAAAGGCCATGAGCGCACCCAAGACATGGCAGGCGTGAAGCACCCGTTCAGCGATGTCGATGTGGCCGCAAAGGCGTTGGGTGCCAGAGCCTCCAAGACCTTGATCCTGGGGCTGGGAGACTCGGGCTGGGCCGCTGCGCGGTGGCTGACCCGCCTGGGCACGCCCGTGAAAGTGTGGGACTCGCGTGCGCAACCGCCCCACGCCCAACAGCTCCAACAAGAATTGCCCCACGTCGAACTGTTTTCAGGCCCATTGGGCTCTGCCGCCCTGGAAGGTGTCGATCAAATCGTCAAGACGCCGGGCTGGCCACCCCACCGTGAACCGGTGGCCTCACTGCTGGACTTGGCGCAACAACGTGGCATTCCCGTGCGAGCGGAGTGGGATCTCTTTGCGCAAGCCCAGTCTGACTCTCCATCGCCCCAGGTGCTGTGCATCACCGGCACCAACGGCAAAACCACCACCACGGCGTGGACGGCACACCTGCTGCGAGAGGCCGGCGTGAGTGCGCAGGCCGCCGGCAACATCGGCCCCTCGTTGCTTGAGGCCTTGATGCAGGCCCTGGACAGCCACCAACTGCCCCAGGTGTGGGTGCTGGAGTTGTCAAGTTTTCAATTGCAAGACGCAGAGTGCGCCCACCCCTGCATGGCCGCCGCCGTCACGCACATCACCCCCGACCACTTGGACTGGCACGGCGACTTGGAAACCTACGCGCAGGCCAAACGCAAAGTGCTGACCCACGCGAACACGGCCGTCCTCAATGCCGACGATGTCACCTCGTCCTCTTGGGGGCAGGAATGTCCTCACCTGGTGCGCGTGAGTGCAGGCCCGCCATGTCGAGAAGAAGATTGGGGGCTGATCGAGCATGAAGGCCAAACCTGGTTGGCCCGAGGCCGTCAAGCCCTCCTCCCGACCCGAGATCTGCCTTTGAGAGGCCGACACAACGCCGTCAATGCGCTGATGGCCCTGGCACTGGCTTGGTCCAGTGGCCGTGTGCCCGACGTGCAGGCCCTGCTCCCAGGTCTTCGCACCTATGTGGCAGAGCCGCATCGGCTGCAACTTTGCGGACGCTGGCGGGGCGTGGAGGCCTTTGACGACAGCAAGGGCACCAATGTGGGCGCCACCGTGGCGGCGCTCGGAGGTTTGGGTGCTGAACGCTTGCCGGGTCGCCTGGTGCTGATTTTGGGCGGCGATGGCAAAGGGCAGCGCTTTGAAGACTTGATCGGCCCCATCGGCCAATACACCCGCGCCGTGGCACTCATTGGGCGCGATGCACCACACTTGGAAGCGATGCTGCAAGGTGCGCCCGAGATTCAGGCTTCAGGTCTGCCTGTGCGCATCCACGCCACCTTGGAAGACGCCGTGGCGTGGGGCTTTACCCAAGCCCGTCAAGGCGATGCACTTTTGTTGAGCCCAGCCTGCGCCAGTTGGGACATGTTCAAAGACTACCGCCACCGGGGTCAGGTATTTGCCGCCGCCGTGGCCTCTTGGTGCAAGGAGCATCCGGCATGAAACACGCCGTGCAACACATCCACTTCGTGGGCATCGGCGGCGCAGGGATGAGCGGCATCGCCGAAATCTTGCACAACCTGGGCTATGCCATCTCAGGCTCTGACCTGTCCGAAAGCACGGTCACGCAACGCCTGAGATCGCTTGGCATGCGCGTGGAGATCGGCCATGCGGCCGAACACATGCGAGGCGCCCACGCCG
>CAZCJB010000010.1:0-1411 GCA_964498795.1 uncultured Rubrivivax sp.
TCCGATTGACCGACGGTCGGGCTATTCTGTTGGTGGCGCGCGGCGACGCGCGCATTGACAACAAGAAGTTCAAAGAGGCGTTTGGAAAAGGCAAGATGCTGCCCGCAGACGAAGTGGAGGCCTTGACGGGTCACCCGGTGGGAGGCGTGTGTCCTTTTGGGCTGGCGACGGATTTGCCCGTTTACCTGGACCAATCCTTGCAAGATTTCGAAGATGTGTTGCCCGCTGCGGGAGGCATTCATACGGCGGTGAGGATCACGCCGAGTTTGCTCTCGGAGGTGACCCAAGGGACGTGGGTGGACGTGACCGTCCTTCCCTCTCCTGAATTGACGATTTGATTCCTACCTTGACTTGAAAGGCCCGGTTCGATGCGTTTACGTAGTCCACGTCCCTTCCGTTCGGCCCCAACGCCATTTTTTTCCCATCGCTCCTCTTCGGCCACGCTCGTGGCGAGTCTGGTGTCAATGTGGCCCATGGCGGGTTCGGTGATGGCTCAGCCTGTGCCTGCCAGCGCCGCTGTGAGCCCTCCACCCGCAGAGCGGGTGGTCATCACCGGCTCCAACATCCGTCGAACCGACGTGGAAACGCCCAGCCCCGTGCTGTCATTGAGTGCCGAAGATATTGCTCGGTCGGGCTACACAAGCGTGGCAGACGTGTTGTCCCACATCACGGCCAACAACATGGGCTCTTTGGGGCAGGCCACGCCAGGTGCCTTCGGCGCAGGCGGCAGCGGGGTTTCGCTTCGAGGCCTCACGGTGGGGGCGACGCTGGTACTCATTGACGGCTATCGCATGGCCCCTTATCCCTTGCCCGATGACGGTCAACGAGACTTCGTCGACATCGCGTCCATTCCCATCGACGCCGTGGAGCGCATCGAGGTGCTCAAAGATGGCGCCTCCGCCATTTACGGGTCTGATGCCATGGCGGGCGTGATCAATGTCATCCTCAAGAAGTCTCATCGTGGGGCCACCTTGCAAGCCGAAATGGGTGTGTCTTCCCGCCGTGACGGCCGCATCCTGCGGGTGTCAGGCATCAAAGGGTTTGGAGACGCGGACAAGGATCCGGTGGCCGGCTATGTGGCGCTGAGTGCGCGACAACAAAGGCCGATCCTGTTGAACCAACGCCCTGGTTTGGCAGGGTCCGACTGGACGGCTTATGGGGGTGAGGATTTGGGGATGGTTCCCAACCCAGACCTGCAAGTCTCACCCCAGACCCGCAATTTCAGCGTGATGGGCAAGCTCATCAGCAAGCTGTCACGCGATTGGACCTTGGACCTGTCGGCCTCGGTCTTGGGCAGCAGTGCCACTCAGGTGGGTTTGCTCAACACGGTTTCGCCTGACAGCGGGATCACCAGTTTCATCTTCGGCCCCAAGCATCCCGCGCCGCAGCCCAGTGCGCTCAACGGCACCAA
>CAZCJB010000010.1:1511-13749 GCA_964498795.1 uncultured Rubrivivax sp.
TCATCTTCGGCCCCAAGCATCCCGCGCCGCAGCCCAGTGCGCTCAACGGCACCAACGTGATCGATCCCGCCAAGGGCGAGCCCGTGAGCACCACCTTTGAAGACATTCCAGCGCAGCGCACGCAAACCACCAGCACTTCTTACCGCTTGGTGGCTCAATTGCAAGGCGCTTGGCTAGGTTGGGATGTGCAGGCGGCTGGCGGCTGGACCCGGGTCAGCACGCGCTTGGACATGAAGAACTTCATCAGTCTGCCCGCCTTGCAAGGGGCCCTGAACGCTGGCACTTACCAATTGGGTGGGACCCATTCGGCTGCCACCCTGAAGGCCTTGGCGCCCGATGCACAGTCCACCTCCAGCAACGACCTGCACTTTGTGAGTTTGCGGGGCAGTCGAGAAGTGGCCCAACTGCCCGGCGGGCCCATGGCCTTGGGCGCGGGTGTGGAGTTCTTGCATCGTTCGTTGTTGGAGCAGTTCCCGCAGACCTTCGCCACCGGTGTGCAGTCGAGCAACATCTACGCCTTCGGTGTAGGACAGCAAAACATCAGTGCAGCCTATGTCGAGATGAGCGCTCCACTCACCAAGGCGTTGGAGGTGGATGCGGCGGCCCGCATCGACCGCTACAACACCTATGGCTCATCGGCCACACCCAAGGTGGGTGTCAAGTACGCTGCGTCTCGTCAGGTGCTGGTGCGGGGCACTTACTCTCAAGGGTTCCGTGCGCCCAACCCTGTGGAGGCGGGCATCTCCGGTTCAAGTGCAGGGTTCTTGCCCCCGTTGGTGGACACGGCCCTTTGCAAAGTCGCTACTCCCGCCGAGCCTTGCACCATTCCAGTGGGAGGCACCGAGCTTCAGCTGCCTGGCAGCCAGTTGAAGCCTGAAAAATCCAAGTCGTTCACCTTGGGTGTGGTGCTTGAACCCACACCGCAAGTCAATGTCTCGGTGGATTACTACGACATCCGTATCACCAACCAGATCGTCTCGGTGGGCTTGTTTGGACAGAGCCAAATTGACACGCCGACGGCCTACGGCACCAAGCTGTACCGGGTGAACAGCCCCACCACGGCCAATGCGGCGCCCACGGATGCCAATGACACCATCTTGTACGGGACCTATCCCTTCATCAATCTCGGCCAGACCCGTACCAATGGCTTTGATGTGGACCTGCGCCTGCGTTTCGATGGAGGCGCAACCGGCAAGTGGATTCCGCAATTCCAGTGGAGCCGCATGCTGCACTACACGATCGATCGCGAGGGCACGGTCTATGAGTTGGCGGGGACGCATGGGCCGAGCTTCGTGTCTACCAACACCGGCACGCCACGCGATCGGGCCTCGGTGGCTCTGACCTGGGCGCAAGGCCCATGGGAAGTGACGGGAACGTGGAACCATATCAGCAGCTTTGCCGTCACGGATTCGAGCTATGCCATGCCAGATTGCGCCTCGGCCTTGTCCTTGATCTTCCCCAATGGGTTGCCGCGCACGGGATCTCCGCTGTGCAAGGTGGGCAGTTTTGGGACGTTGAACCTGAGCGCACGCTACCAACTGTCACGGCAGCTGACCTTGCGAGGCAGTGTGTCCAACCTGTTGGATCGCAAAGCGCCCATCGATGCCTTCGCGTCCAGTTCGGCGGGCGGAGGCGTGGGTTCGGGCGGTGCCCACTACGATCCGGCCTTGCATCAAGATGGCGCGGTCGGCCGCTACCTCACGGTGGGCCTGTCCTATAACTTTTGAGCTTGAATGCCATCACCCGGGGTGGTGAATGAACCGCCACCCAGGTGATGCAAAGTTCGAAGCGCTCCGGGCACACGGTCAAAGTGCCAGCGCCCATCGCTGAACACACGCTCGTCGGCTTGTGCAGACACCATTTCCACAAAGAAGGTGTCGTAAGAGGATTCGCTCGAAGGCTCATTCAGCACGCGGCCTTCCATCCAGGCCACGCAACCTTCGATCCATGGCAATTGCAGCTGAGGGCTGAGTCGGGTCTGCAATCCAAAACGTGAAAATTTGTCTTCACCCGGCTGGGCCAGATCTCTCCCGCTGAGGCTGCCCACTGAGAACACCACGTCCGCCTGAGCCACACAGGGAATGTTCAATGCCAAGGTCCTCGAGGCGCTGATGAGCTCGCGCGTGTAGGTGCTCTTGTCGATGACGACGGCCACCCGAGGCGGTGAAAATTCCACCGGCATGGACCAGGCCGCTGCCATGACATTGCGGCGCCCCTCATGGGCAGCGCAGATGAGCACCGTCGGCCCATGGTTGAGGAGCCGACTGATGTGCCCGGAGGCGACCTCACGCCGCGTCATCGCTCGTCATGCCCCCCAAGCGCTCGCCACTCGAAACGTGATCCAGGCCACGGCGTAGGCCAGTGCGAACAGATAACCAGCCATCAACGCGGGTACCTTCCAGCCTTGAGTCTCGCGACGCACTGCAGCCAAGGTCGACAGGCACTGCGGAGCGAAGACAAACCACGCCAACAGGGCATAGGCCGTGGCTGCACTCCACCCTTGGGCAATGACAGGCTGCAACAACTGCGCGGCCGGCGAGCCGTCTCCCAGCGCGTAGACCGTGGCCAACGATGACACCACCACCTCCCGGGCCGCCATGCCAGGCACCAGCGCCACACTGATTTGCCAATTGAATCCGATGGGTTCAAACACGTGGGCCAGTAGCCGGCCCAGGATGCCTGCCACGCTGTATTCAATGGGGCTGCCCGTGGCGCCTGGGGGAGGGGCCGGGAAGCTTGCCAAGAACCAAAGAGCCAAGGTCAGCAGCAAAATGACACCGCCCACCCGACGCAAAAAGACTTGTGCCCGTTGCCATAGCCCCCAAGCGAGATGACGAGGCGTGGGCCAATGGTAGGCAGGCAGTTCCATCATCAGCAGCCGCACCTCGCCTTGGGTGGTGAGACGCTTCAGAACCCAAGCCACGCCAAAGGCTCCCAGAATGCCCGCCGCATACAGCACGAACAACACCACGCCTTGCAGCCCGATCCCACCGGCCAAGGTTTGATTGGGAACGAATGCGCCAATCAGCAGCGCGTACACCGGCAAGCGTGCGGAGCAGGTCATGAGGGGCGCAATCAACATGGTGACGACCCGGTCCCGCGGATCCGAGATGGTACGGGTGGCCATGATGCCTGGAATGGCACACGCAAAACTCGACAGCAACGGAATGAACGAGCGACCTGACAGCCCGACGCTACCCATGAGTCTGTCCAATAAAAACGCAGCCCGCGGCAGGTAGCCTGATTCTTCAAGGGCCAGAATGAAAAAGAAGAGCACCAATATCTGTGGCAGGAAGGCCAGCACGCTTCCCATGCCGGCCACCAATCCATCGGTGATGAGACTGACGGCCCAATTGGGGCTGCCGACGTTGCGCAAGCCCTCGCCCGTGATGGATGACAGCGCGGCCGTGCCGGCTTGGATCGCTTCCATAGGTATTCGAGCCCAAGCGAAGACGGCTTGGAACACCAAGAAGAGCAGGGTGGCCAGCAGCACAGGGCCCCACAGCGGATGCAGCACCACGCTGTCCATGCGTTCGGTGAAGTTGTCGGGCTGCAGGGCGGAAATTCCTAGATCTTGCAAGAGCCGCTTCAAGCGCTCGTCGTCATGTGATGGGTCTGGCTGAGCCACGGGCCTCTGGGGCCACCGGCTTCGATCCTGCAGCAGGCTTCTCAAGGCAGTGATACCTTCAGCTTGCGTGGCCACGGTGGTGACTACTGGCAGGCCCAAAGCGCGTTCGAGCACTTGAGAGTCGATCTGCAGCCCACGCTTGTGCGCCAAGTCGACCATGTTCAGTGCCAACACCACGGGCAGACCTTGGCGCAGCACCGAAAGGACCAACCTCAGGTTCCGACGCAAATTGGTGGCATCGACCACGCACACCACCAAGTCTGGCCGCTTCTCGCCTGCGGCGCGACCGGCCAGCACGTCGGCTGTTACACGCTCATCGGGCGAACGGGGGTACAGACTGTAGGCCCCGGGGAGATCCAACACACGCAAGGCCTGCTGGCCCTCAGCCAGCGGCATGCGACCCTCTTTGCGCTCCACGGTGACGCCGGCGTAATTCGCCACCTTCTGGCGGCTGCCCGTCAGCAGGTTAAAGAGAGCCGTCTTGCCGCAATTGGGGTTGCCGACCAGCGCCACCAAGGGGCCAACCGGATGGACGTGAACAATGGCTGAGGTCATGCCATGCCATCAAGGCGTGCACCGGACCCGTGCTGCATGGAGGGTACTGCGACACGCACGCAAGCCGCCTCAGCGCCGCGAAGCGCGAATCTTGACGAGCCCACGCGAACCACCAACGGGTCACCGGAGGGCCAAGCGCGCGCCACTACCGCCACTTCTTCACCCGGCGCAAATCCGATGTCGGTCAAATGCTGTGTGCGATCGAGCCCCTGAGAGGCTTGCGGGTCGTCAAGGGAAATCACCTCGGCCAACTCGAGAGGAGACAGACGGTCGAGCGTGGTGAAACGAATCTCTTGCCTGGGAGGGGACATGTCGTGAGTATATCTCAATGAGAATGATTCGCAATAAGGAGCTTCCGCTTCAACTCACTGTGGATGCCGTGAAGGAAGTGTGGCCTTTGCGCACCACGGCTCCAAAGGCCACTGATCACCATGATCTGGATCAAGTTCGATCAAGGGGACACCCCTAGAGTGATCTGCAGTAATCCGGAGGAGTAACCTTATGAACCAACTGAGATGCCGAGGATGGCTGGCCCTGATGGCCGGAACATTCCTCACAGCGGCGCTGACCGGTTGCGGTGGAGGGAGTCATTCGTCCACCCCCGAAACGTCTATCACCACCGTGGCCGAGGCGCCACCTGTGGCCGTGCCTACGGGCACGTCGGCCGTTCGCTTGTCGGCCTCTACGCCAGCACCGACCTTCGCTGCCCTGCAGCCTGTGGTCAAAGTTGGCAAAGTGGTCATTGCTGGCAGTGCACCGGTGGTTCACTTCTCCATGGCCGATGCCAACGACAACCCCATCATCGGGTTTGGCAGCAGCACCAAATCCAGCACGGCCACGGTGGCCAGCTACCCCAACATTGCGTTTTCGCTGGCCAAGTTGGTACCTGGTACCAATGGCAGTCCCAGCAAGTGGGTCAGCTACATGGTCACTACAGTGCCGACCACCACCGCAGCGGCTGCCGCGACTCGGCCGACGACCGATAACGCGGGCGTGTTGGTGGATAACAAGAACGGCACCTACAGCTACACCTTTTACCGCGACGTCACCAAGATCAAAGATCAGATTGACGCGATGACCTTCACGGGAGCCAATGTGAAGGCGGATTTGGGTGATCTGACCTACGACCCGACGGCGGTGCATCGGCTGACCATTCAGGTTTCAGGCAATGCACCGGGGACGGGTACAAACACGCCCAACGCGGTGCAAACCACCGCGGCCGTTGTCATGCGCTACCCGGTGGATGTGATCTATGACTTTATTCCATCCACCGGCAAAGCCGTGACCTCGACCGATCCGAGCCGTGACATCGCCGCAACTGCGAAGTGCAACGAATGCCACACGCAACTCGGCGGCATTCCAGGCGGAAACCCCGAGAGCTCGGGCGCCGGTTTCCACGGAGGTAGCCGCAACGAAATCCGCTACTGCGTGGTCTGCCATACCGAGCAACGCAAGTACGGACAGGTAGAGGCCACATTGACAGCGGCCACCAACACCTTCACAACCACCACCTCCAAGGTGGATGGTCGTGCCTTGGGCAATCTGCCCAACTATGTGCACAAGATCCACATGGGCAAGATGTTGGCCAAGAAGAACTACAACTATGCGGGTGTGATCTTCAATGAAGTGGGGTACCCCCAAGACGTTCGCAATTGCACCAAGTGCCATGACGGTTCTGACACCTCAACCGCCAAGACAGCGCAAGGCAACAATTGGAAGACGGCACCCAACCGTGTGGCCTGCGGTTCTTGCCACGACGGCATCAATTTTGAGACGGGCAAAGGGGTGACATTGGCAGATGCCATCAAAGGTCTGACGGTCAGCCCAGGTGGTCACGCAGGTGTGAGTCTTGCGCAAGCTGATGACTCGTTGTGTTCCACCTGCCACAAGCCCGATGCGATTGACGTTTATCACCTGCCGGTGACTCCGCCCAACACGGCTTCGTCGTTGCACCTCAACGGAGGCAACAACAACACCAACGCGGCATGGATTGCCTCCAACACCAGTCGGTTGCCGGCCGGTGCCATCAAGGTGTCCTACGACATCAAGAGCGTGTCGCGCAATAGCAGCAAGCAACCGGTGATGGTGTTCCGCCTGCTGCAAAACGGAGCCCGCAAGGACTTCAACGTGGCATCGCCTTCGGTGACCGAGTTGTGGGACAACTTCATGGGTTCACCCAGCGTGTACTTCGTATTTGCCGTGCCACAAGACGGCATTACCGCTCCGGCCGACTTCAATGCATCCGCCAGCGGCTACTTGCGAAGCATTTGGAACGGCACCTCCACCAGCACGGGCAAGGGCACCATCACAGGTCCCGATACTGACGGCTACTACACGGTCACGCTCACGGGTGTGACGGTGCCTGATACGGCCGTGATGCTGACCGGTGGAGTGGGGTATTCCTATGCACTGATCTCCACCACACCGCTGACCCAGACCAATGTGGAGGGTTATCCGGTCTCTGCAGCGACCGCAACCGTAGGTCTCGTGGCGGGAATGCCCAATAAGGTGGGTGGTTTGATCGTGGTGTCTCCCAACGTGCAGAAAGTGGCCACAGGTTACACCGGACGCCGCGCTGTCGTTGAGGATGCGCGCTGCAACAAGTGCCACCAAGAGTTGGGGACCTTTACCGAGGACGCGTTCCACGGCGGACAGCGCAACGATGGATCCACCTGCGCATGGTGTCATACGCCCAACCGGGCCAGCAGCGGATGGTCGGCTGACTCGACCTACTTCATCCACGCGATCCACGCGGGCAATAAGCGCTCGGTGGCATTCAACTGGCACGCGACAGCACCTGGTGTGACGTTTGAAGAGGTTCGTTACCCCGGCGTCCTGGCCAATTGCGAAAGTTGCCACCTGCCTGGAACGTATGACTTCTCGTCATCGACCAGCCTGAGCGCCATGGGCAATCGGCAGTACCGCACGGTGGTAGCCGGCACTTTGGCCAGCACGGGAACGACCTATGCCTACTCTCCGTACATCGCCATGGACTTGAACTACGGTACGGGCTTCTCGTTCAATGCAGCCACGGGTACGACAACCGCGGCGGCGGGTACGACACTGACGATCTCCCCAATCACCGCGCAATGTGTCGCCTGCCACGACACCCAAGTGGCTCGCAATCACATGACGGGCAACGGAGGGTCGTTCTACGAAGCCCGCAGCACCGCGCTCAACAAGCCTGAAGAGTGCATGATTTGCCACGGCTCGGGTCGTGTGGCAGACATCAAGGTCATGCACGCGAAGTAAATCGAGTGCAAGAGACCCATTGGCAGTGCGCAGGCTGAGCTCAATGAGATCTGCGCACTGCCGTCGACGACCCGACAGACGATTGCCATCGCCGGGTTGTGGTTTCTTTCGGGGCTGAAGATCGTGAGATTTCAAAATTTGATGCTGGGAATCGGGGTCATCGCACTCCCTTTATGGGCGCAAACGCAGGCACCAGTACCCGGCAGCGCAGCGCCTGCGCCCTACGCCGTGTCGACCAAGACACCAGGACTTGAAGGCCATGGTGCGGTTTCATCCATAGAGAAGGGAAAGAAACCGAACAAGAAGCCCGACCCCAAGCCCATCGATATCAACTCAGCCAGTAAGGCACAGCTGCTGAGCGTTCCAGGTATCGGAGAAGCCGAGGCGACCAAGATCATTGCCAGCCGGCCCTTTTTGAGCAAGGCGGAATTGGTGACGCAGCGGATTTTGCCGGAGGGACTCTATGTGGCGCTGAAAAAGCGGCTTATGGCCAAGCCACCAAAGACCATCAAGAACCCACCGTCCAAGGGGTAAAACTCCATGAATATCAAGAAGACTTGCATGTGGACTCTGGTCGCACTGGCTGGATGGGCATGGCATTTAGGTGCGTGGGCGCAAACAAGTGCGATCTCTTCGCAACAAGGGACGCAGTACACCGCCAAAGGAGCGGACACCTGCATTGATTGCCATGACCAAGAGGCCGCTGGGCCTGGGTTTTCACACAAGGCGGTCTTTCAGGGCAAACATGGTCAACGAGCCAACCCCAAAGTACCATTCGGACCTGGTGGGTTGCAATGCGAATCTTGCCACGGGCCTGGAGCCAACCACTCGGTCAAGAACAGCAAGAAAGCCACCACCATCAATAGTTTCAAGGCCAGTTCAGTCCTGACGGTCAAGGAGCGCAATGAGGCTTGTCTGGGATGTCACCAAGACACGTCGCGCAGTGCTTGGCACGCAGGATCACATGACCGGGCTAATGTGGCATGTGCCGACTGTCACAAGGTGCATGCCGAAACGGGTGACCCGATGTTGAACAAGGCGCAGCAACCTGAGGCGTGCTTCACCTGCCACAAGCAGCAGCGAACTGATTTCCAGAAAAGCTCATCCCACCCGGTGCGCCAGGGCAAGATGAGCTGCAGCGATTGCCACAACGGACACGGATCGACCGCGCCGGCGATGTTGAACAAGCCCACCTTGAATCAGGCCTGCTACTCCTGTCACGCAGACAAGCGAGGTCCTTTGCTATGGGAACATGCGCCTGTCGCAGAAGACTGCTCCACGTGCCACTCAAGTCACGGTTCGGTTCGCTCGGCGCTGCTCAAGCAGACACCTCCGTTGCTGTGTCAGCAATGTCACTCTCCGTCAGGCCACCCCTCGGTACCGCGGACTTCGGCCGGATTGCCAGCCAATGGTGGTACGGGTGCCATCTTTACGGTGGCGGGCAGTTGCAGTAATTGCCATTCACAAGTCCATGGGTCTAATCACCCTGCGGGCAAGAAGTTGATGCGCTGACCCTCTACGCTTCAAGATCGGAATCGAAAATGAAGAACGCCAATTCACTCAAAGTGTGGGGTGCCCTCGGACTGATGTCTGTGGCTTTGAGCCCTTCTGCCTGGGCGGTGGATACCACTCAATGGAAATGTGAATCTTGCCCTTATGACCCGCCTGGAGCCTCTGGTCGCCTGGATCTGGGTGTGACGGTTGTGTCCGACAGGTCGGCCAAATTCGCCGACTTCACTGGGCTCGACCGGCGAGGAGGCCGCGCGCTGATCGGCGGTACCTGGCTTTGGAGAGGTTCAGAGGGTGGCTTCGCCTCCGTGGAGGCTGCGAATTTGGCGCTGGACTCGCGCTCGGTGCAGTTGACCTTGGGGCAAGAAGGCCTGGGTGGTCTGCGCTTGGGCTTCGATGGAATTCCTCGTTATCTGGGAGAAGGGGTTCTAACGCCCTACTCGGGCGTGGGGTCGACGGCGTTGACGTTGCCTGCCGGATTTGCGGCTGCCGATACAGCTTCTATGCCGCTGGCCGCCGCCTTGTCTGCTGTGGACGTTGGCGTCACCCGCCGGCAGTTCGACTTATCGGCGACGATTCAGGCCGGTGAGCGCTGGAGCTATCGCATCACCACTCGACACGACACGAAGGACGGCACGTCAAAAACCTTCGGCTCGTTTTACAACACGGCGGTTCAGTTGGTCATGCCGGTCAATCAGGTCACTGACCAGGTCGAGGTGGCAGGCAGCTACGCCGGCCAAGATATGCAATTCTCGGTGGCCTATTTGGGCTCCATGTTCCGAAATTCGGCCGACACACTGACATGGCAGAACCCGTTCACGCCAGTCGTTGCAGGAGCCACCACGGGCCGTCTGGCCTTGGCACCAGACAATGAATTTCATCAGGCCATTGTCTCGATGGCCTACACGATGAGCCCCAAACTGCGCTGGAGTGCTGATGTGGCCAGCGGCAAGATGATCCAAGATGCCTCCTTCGTGGCCACCACAACCAACGTCGGCTTGACAGTTGGATCTTTACCGGCAACCTCACTGGGTGGCCATGTCAACACGCTCAATGCCAATCTGAGAGCCACGGCGTCCCCCGTTGATTTCCTGCGTTTGACAGCGGTGGCCACCCACGACGAGCGAGACAACGAAACGCCTTCAAGGCTCTATCCTGCGGTGGCCACTGACATGTGGCTGGGGGCCAGCAGTTATAACCAACCGTACAGCTATAGACAGGACAAAGTTAAGTTCTCGGGTGATGCACGATTGGGAGGTCGGTGGTCGGCCCAATTGGGTCTGGAAAACGACGAAATCAGCCGGACGCTGCAGGAGGTTGCCACCACCCGCGAGCTCAAAGCCTGGGCTCGGGTGCAGGGGCCTATTTCTGATTTGGGGACGGGGTCGGTCAAATTGGCCAGGGGCTCTCGAGTGGGTTCTAACTACAACGCTTTAACCAGTGTTTACCCGATCAACAATCCGCTGCTGCGAAAGTTCAATCTGGCTGATCGATTGCGCGACACGTTGAGTGTTCGGACCGATATGGCGTTGACGGAGACCATCAATGTGGGCCTGAGTGCGGATGCGTCGGCCGACGATTACCACCAGTCTCCCATCGGCCTTAAAAGGGGGGAAAGTTTGAACCTCACGGGCGACTTGTCGGTGGCCGTGGCTGAAGGTACCTCGGTGCATGGGTTCGTCAGCGAAGAGCGCTTGCGTTCCCAACAAGCGGGAAGCGCCAACTTTGCGACGGTCGACTGGACAGCCCGCATGCGCGATGTGATCGATATGGCGGGCTTGGGTTTGAGGTATCAAGCCATGGGAGGCAAATTGAACCTCTCGGCCGATATGATTGTCAGTCGATCCCGCAGCACCATCTTCATGCAACCCGGTGCAGCATCGGATGCATTCCCTGCGGCCAGCGTCGCTCACGACACCCTCAAGATGCAGGCGAGCTATAGGCTTCAGGAAAACCTCACCTTGGTGGGAAATCTATGGTACGAGCACTACGCGGCTCGGGACTGGCACCAAGATGGTTTGTTGGCAGGCACGGTGTCCAATCTGCTCTCACTGGGCCAACAGCCTGCACGATATGACGTCAAGGCTCTGACGGCCTACATGCGCTACAGGTTCTGACCCTCTGAGGCAGGCGTCAGCGTTAAACACGCTGCGCAAAGGCCAGATCGATCAACCGCCCGCTTCGAGCGGGCAGTTGCTTTTTCCATTGAGGTGTCGTAAGACCTTCGAACTGATCAGGCCTTGTATTGAGGGTGACAAATGCGTACGCGCTGTGGAATCAGCCTGAAGGATGCGGCTCTGTTTCTGGTCGGATGCGGAGGAGGGGATAAGCCCGCACCGGGCGAAACGTTGGCGAAGATGCCGCCTCGCGGAGTGGGAGACGTAAAGGTGACCCTCGCGGATGTGGGATGGATCACTGAACTTCCCGGAGTTGAACGTCTACCCAGTTGAAAAGTGACGGCTGCAATTCATCGAATGGCAGCTCTGTTGATTGAGGCTTGCTGACCTTCAGTGCAGGCTGCTGAAAAAGCCCACGGCCACGCCAAAGAGCAGGGTCAAACCTACAGCGATCAGGATGAATCCCAGCACCTTGGAAGCCCAAGTGACCGGTGCAGAGGGTGCGTCCACCACATATTGGTCCAGTTGACCGCTGGCCTTGAGTCGCTCGAATTCCAGCGCGTGTTCTGCGCGGTAGTGGTCCAAGCTCATGGTGCCCGTGAACATCACAATTTCCACCGGGAATTTATCGGGTCGGAAGTGATTGTTGAAGAAGTGGACCGTGAACAGGAACACCACTGCCAGGAAAGCTTCTTCCCCGTGGAAGATGGCCGCCACATTGAAGACCCAACCAGGGAGGTAGGTGGCCGTCAAATTCGGCAGCCACATCATCAGTCCGCTGACCCCGATGATGGTGACCCCCCAGAATGGAGCCCAATAGTCAAACTTCTCCCAGTACGTCCAGTGATCGAACACAGGACGAGGCGCTTTACCAAAGAACCATTTGAACATCGCGATGATGTCTTTCAGATCCTGAATCCCCGGCACCAGGGATTCGGGTCCGAATACTCGGAAGGTCTTGCGTTGGCGCCAGATCTTGATCGCAATGTAGACAAGATGCCAGAAGAACACGCCCGCAAAGACGATCGCGCAGACGCGGTGGATATTGCCCGCGACCACCGGTCCACCCAGGGCCTTCATCACCCAGGGCGCCCAAGCCGCATCCGGATAAAACAAAGGCATGCCCGTGAATGTCAGCGCCATCAAGCTCAGCGCGAAGAGAATGTGAGCCACCCGC
>CAZCJB010000010.1:13759-39654 GCA_964498795.1 uncultured Rubrivivax sp.
AAACCGTCGGAAGTGTTTGCCTTTGTACTCGGAGGGTAAGGCATCAAGTTTGATATGGGGTGTGGTCTTGCCTTCTCGACGGTCTTTCAGTTCGCGATAAAACCACAGAGCCGTGTGCAGCCAGAAGAATCCAAAGGTGCCTAGAAGCAGCCCAACCATCAACTGAAATCCCAAGAACACTTGGGGGTAGCGATGGAAGTCATTGGTCCTGGCATGTGGTTGGAAGCTGACGAAGCCTGCCGCAGCCTTGCCAGCCTTCTTGCCGTTATGGCAGGACTGGCATGTTTCCAGGCGATTGTCTGCATGAACCTTGGAGGCGGGGTCTTTGACAGCAGCAATGCCATGGCTGCCGTGACAGTCAAAACACTTGGCGGTGTTGCCGTAACCTAGGGTGCTGACCTGGCCGTGGTACGTGGCTTTGTAGCTCTTGTACTCGTCGGTATGGCAATTTCCGCAATTGGCGGTGATGGCCAATTTGATCGGGACCGCCGAGGTATTGCCCACTGAATGAGACGTATGGCAATCGATGCATGTGGCGGCCTTGGCGTCCTGCTTGTCATAGACGGCCTTGCCGTGGACCGATTCTTTGTACTCATCGAGTTGGTCGCTGTGGCACTTCTCACCGCAGACTTCTGCCGTGGAGAGTTTCCAGGTAGAACGCTGCGGGCTCTCCTTGGGCGGCACATTGAAGGTGTGACTGCTGTGACAGTCTTCACAGAAGGCCAGAGGTTGCGTGTCGCCCTTCTTGATCTTGGCGTGGAAAGAGTTTTTGTAGGCCTCAATATTGGCTGCCACCACGCCCAATCTTGGCTTGCTCGCCGCAGTATTGTTTTTTTGCGCGTCCTCCCAGAGCTTTTGGTGACAGTCCGGACACGAAGCAACCCGCTCTGGTGTTGCGGTGCTTCTTGCGTGCGTTTTTCCGGCCGAAGGTGAGTCGTTGATGCCGGTGTGGCAGGCCACACACTCCATCTGTGCATGGACGCTCTTGTCGAACTTATCTGCTGATACAGGTGCCGCTTCGTGGGAATTTGATCCCTTTTTGGCAGACTTCTCGTGGCAACTCAGGCAATCCTTATTTTGAAGCTGCAAGGTAGCCGAAGGCGCGGCTGGAGTTTTCGCCGAAGGGCTGAATGCAGCCCAAGCGGCGCCATGGCTTGCACACACCCAGACGGCCGCAGCCAGACCGCGACACGCCCAGATTTTGAAAAGATGCCACGATTGCATAGGAGTCTTTCGTGCGGCTGGAGCTACTGCGCAAGAATCCAGTCAGCCACATTCTTGATTTCGGCCGCGTCTTTGGCCTTGATGGCCTTGTGTTCTTCTTCCGTGCCGTCGTCAAACTTGACTTTGGGGCTGGAGGTGAGGTTCTTGATGATCTTTTCCTGTCCGTCTGCCTTGCCCTTGTACTTGGCAGCGACCTTTTTGAACGATGGGCCCTTTTTGTCCTTGTCGACCGAATGACATTTCTGGCAATTGTTGGCCTTCATGAGTGCTTGTGCGGCCTCCGCATCGGCGGCGTTCGAAAGCGCCGGTGACAGGGTCATTGCCAGAGCGGCCATCCAAGTCAGAGGGAAAGAGGGAAACTTCATGGTGGATAGGCTCTGGGTAGTTGCAGTGCCTCTACCTTAAGAGACCTTTGTCATCGCGTGTCGGCCAATCGACGGTCGATTGATGCAGGTCAAGCCTCTTGGATGTGGCGATGTCGCCCGGCGGACACACCGCATGTGTGCACGCCGACCGCCTGACGCCATCCTTAATCCAGATCAAGGACAGAGCTGTTGCGACCTGCAAAGCTCACCCCCATGAAACACACAGTGGCCCCTGTTGCGCTCGAAGTTCCTGAAAGCCTGCTTCGCCGGCTGGACGTGCCCGGGCCGCGATACACCTCTTATCCCACCGCTGACCGATTCTCCGATCGCGTGGGTTCGGGAGACTATCTCAAGGCCTTGCAGCAGCGGTCGATGGGATCGCGTGTGGGAGGGGTCACGCCCCTGTCGGTGTATGTCCACATCCCGTTTTGCGAGTCGGTGTGCTACTACTGCGCCTGCAACAAGGTGGTCACCAAGCACCATGACCGAGCGGCTGAGTACATCGTCGCCTTGAAGCGTGAAATCGAGCTCACGGTGTCCGCCATGGGCACACGCCAGAAGGTGACCCAACTGCATTTCGGTGGGGGGACACCCACTTTTTTGAGCGACGAGGAACTCTCCGATCTCATGGCCACGCTGCGCCAAGCCTTCAAGATCGATGAGGCGGCGGAAATTTCCATCGAGGTGGATCCCCGCACGGCATCCAAGGACCGTTTGAAAGTCCTGTGGACGATGGGGTTCAATCGCATCAGCTTTGGCATCCAAGATTTCGACCCCGATGTCCAGAAGGCGGTTCACCGCGTGCAGCCCTATGAGAGCGTGCGCGACCTGATGCTGGCGGCCCGAGAAATCGGGTTTGAATCGATCAACGCTGATCTCATCTATGGGTTGCCGATGCAGACCGCGGAGTCCTTCAACCGCACCATTTCGCAGGTGGCCGGGTTGCGACCAGACCGGATTGCCCTGTACGCCTATGCGCACTTGCCAGAGCGGTTCATGCCGCAGCGGCGTATCGAGATTTCGCAGCTGCCCACTGGGGGATCCCGCTTGCAGATGTTGTCAGCAGCGCTGTCTGGGTTTGTAACCCGCGGCTATTCCTACATTGGCATGGATCACTTCGCCTTGCCCAATGATCCCCTGGCGGTGGCCAAACGCTTGGGGCGCTTGCAGCGTAACTTTCAGGGCTACAGCACGCAGCCTGACTGCGACCTGGTGGCACTTGGGGTCTCGGCCATTGGCCGATTGGGTGGCACTTATGTGCAGAATGCCAAAACGCTGCCCAAGTACTACAACGCTTTGGACAACGGGGAGTTCCCCACTGAGCGGGGCTGGCTCGCTACACGCGATGACGTGATTCGTCGTGCGGTGATCATGGCCATCATGTGCCAAGGTCACGTGGACTTCGAAGCCATTGACGTGGCCCATCTCATTTGCATGAAAGATTACTTTGCCGGCGAAATCGAATCCCTGAAGCCCTTTGTGGACGAAGGGCTGGTGTCCATCGATGATCAATCTATCCACGTGACCCCACTGGGCTGGTACTTTGTACGCGGCGTGGCCATGGTTTTTGACAAATACCTCCGCCAAACGGTGCGCGCCGCCACATTCTCCAAGATCATCTGAGGCCGCTGCAGGCCTGCCAGCCCCTGTAGGGGTGGGCGGCGCCGGACCCACTATGATGCGACGCTGAAGCGCCCCGTCGGCCCCGGGGCGAGGGGAATGCATGTCCATGGTGTCGCTGGCCCTGCGCCGGCCTTACACATTCATTGTCATGGCGATCATGATCGTGATCGCATCGCCGTTTGCCCTGCTGAGCATGGCCACCGATATCTTCCCGGAAATCAATATTCCGGTGGTCAGCATCATCTGGAACTACAACGGCTTGTCGGCCCAGGAGATGGGGCAGCGCATCACGGCACAAGCCGAGCGCAGCTTGACCACCACGGTCAGTGACATTGAGCACATCGAGTCGCAGTCGTTGGCGGGTATCTCCGTCATCAAGGTGTTCTTCCAGCCCAATGCCAACATCCAAACAGCCATTGCGCAGGTGGTGGCGGTGTCACAGTCCCAAGTTCGGCAGTTGCCACCTGGCATCACGCCGCCCTTGGTGATCAAGTATTCGGCCTCCAGCATTCCGGTCATTCAACTGGGCTTGTCCAGCCCCACACTGCCCGAGCAATCGGTTTTCGATGCGGCCGTCAACCTCCTGCGGCCTCAGCTCATCACCATCCCCGGGGTGGCCGTGCCCTTTCCGTATGGGGGAAAAAACCGGCTGGTCTCGGTGGACCTCGACATGGAGGCGTTGCAGGCTCGCGGCCTCTCGCCGGCCGATGTGGTCAATGCGGTCAATGCCCAGAACCTCATTTTGCCTTCTGGGACGGCCAAATTTGGCAGCACCGAGTACACGGTGCGCATGAATGCCTCGCCCTCCGTGCTGGCGGAACTCAATGACTTGCCGGTGAGAACGCAAAACGGCGCCACGATGTTGCTCAAGGATGTGGCCCAAGTTCGCGACGGTTTCGTCAACCAGACCAACGTGGTCAGACAAGACGGGGCGCGCGGTGTGCTCTTGTCGGTGCTGAAAAACGGCGGCGCTTCCACCTTGGACATCGTCGACAACTTGCGCACGCTATTGCCTAAGGCGCAGGACTTGTTGCCTGCAGACGTCAAGGTCACACCACTCTTTGACCAGTCGGTGTTTGTGAAGGCGGCGGTCAAAGGCGTGATGGCTGAAGGCCTGATCGCTGCGGGACTGACCGCCGCCATGGTATTGCTGTTCTTGGGAAGCTGGCGCAGCACCTTCATCATTGCGCTGACCATTCCGCTGTCGGTGCTGTGCTCGATCTTGATGTTGCGCGCGCTCGGTGAGACGCTCAATCTTATGACGTTGGGAGGCTTGGCACTGTCGGTGGGTATTTTGGTGGACCAGGCGATCGTGACCATTGAAAACATCGAGCGTCACATCCACATGGGCAAGGACATCGAGCAGGCTATCGTGGTGGGCGCAGGTGAGATCGGGGTGCCCGCCTTTGTGGCCACCTTGTGCATTTGCATCGTCTTCGTCCCCATGTTTTTCTTGTCGGGGGTGGCGCGGTTTTTGTTTGTCCCAATGGCCGAGGCAGTGGTCTTTGCCATGGCTGCGTCTTATATTTTGTCCAGAACCTTGGTGCCCACGCTCGTCATGTTGCTGATGCGCGGGCCAAGCGGGCATGGCCACTCGATGGATGCACTGACCGCGCACGATGCGGCGTTGCAAGCCACCCTTCAGGCATCATCTCCAGCGACCCCCAATGCCTTCAAGCGCGTGCATCTGGCCTTTGACCGATCCTTTGAGCGCCTCCGAGAGGGCTATGCCCGCGTGCTGTCGTTGTTGCTCGAGCGCCGTCGCAGTTTTGTGCTGGGTTTCACCGTTTTTTGTGTGGCTTCGTGTGGCTTGTATGCCACCCTGGGGCGCGACTTCTTCCCCAGCGTGGACGCAGGTCAGATTCGATTGCACATGCGAGCGGCCACTGGCACCCGTATCGAGGAGACGGCCCGACTCGCCGACCAGGTGGAGTCGGTGATCCGTGAGCTGATCCCCGCGAGCGAGCTTGAGACCATCTTGGACAATATCGGTGTGCCCAACAGCGGCATCAATTTGTCTTACAGCAATGCCGGCACCATTGGAACCTTGGATGCTGAAATCCTGATGTCGCTCAAGGCCGGGCATCGCCCCACCGAGGACATCGTGTCCATGATGCGCGCGGAGTTGCCTCGACGTTTCCCGGGGGTGGAGTTCTTCTTTCAACCCGCCGACATCGTCAGTCAAATCCTGAACTTCGGCCTGCCGGCGGCCATCGACGTGCAATTTTCAGGCAGCAATGTGCAGGCCAACGCGGCCTTGGCAGCAGAGTTGACCAAGTCTCTGCGGCAGATCCCAGGGGCCGTCGATGTGCACGTCCACCAGCGCTTGGATGCGCCGGTGGTGGACCTGAAGATGGACCGGATGCGTTTGCAGCAAATGGGGTTGAGCGCTTTCAATGTGGGCCAAAACGTGTTGGTCAGCTTGTCGGGAAGTTCCCAAACCGCGCCTGCTTTTTGGCTCGATCCACGCAATGGGGTGGTCTACAACATCGCCATTCAAACGCCTCAGTACGGCGTGGACTCGCTCAATGCGCTCTTGAACATGCCCGTGGCGCCACAACTGAGCAGCCTGCCAGGCTCGCAGGTGCCTACCTCGTTGGCGGGCCCGGGCAGCCTGGGTCCGATGGCGGGCACTCAAGTCTTGGGCAACTTGGTGGAGACTGCACCCGGACGGCAAGCCTCGGTCGTGTCGCGCTACAACATCCAGCCGGTGATCGACGTCTATGTCAGCGTGCAAGGGTCCGACCTGGCTGCTGTCGCTGCCGAGGTGCGAAAAAAGGTCGATGAGATTCGACCCAAACTGTCCAAAGGATCTCAGGTGACGCTGCGCGGACAGGTGCAAACCATGCAGGACTCGTTCTTGGGGCTGGGCGTGGGCTTGGCCATGGCCATCGTATTGGTCTATTTGCTGGTGGTCATCAACTTTCAGGCTTGGATTGATGCGGGCATCATCATTGCCGCGTTGCCCGCTGCGGTGGCCGGCATTGCCTGGATGTTGTTCTTGTGTGGCACCACCTTGAGCGTGCCGGCACTGACGGGCGCCATCATGACTGTGGGCGTGGCCACCGCCAACAGCATTCTGGTGGTGTCGTTTGCGCGGCAACTTTTGCACGAGGGAGCCGCACCCTTGGCCGCGGCGTTGGAGGCAGGGCGTACGCGTATTCGGCCGGTGTTGATGACGGCGTTGGCCATGATCATCGGCATGATTCCCATGGCCTTGGGCCTGGGTGATGGTGCGGAACAAAACGCGCCGCTGGGTCGTGCGGTCATAGGGGGCTTGCTGTTGGCCACGCTCTCGACCCTTTTCTTTGTGCCTGTGGTGTTTGCCGCCGTGCATCGGCGCTTGGCCTTGCGCGAAGCGCGCGTGGCCCTCAGGCCTTCAACAGGAGCAGATCGTTCATGATGGATTCACCGGTGGAGACCGTCGCATTCCAAGACTCGCGTCCAATGAAACGCGCCCTGTGGTGGGTGATGGGCATATTGGTCTTGTTGGGTGCAGGAGCCGCGCGAACGGTGGTGGCACGCATCGACAATGACAAGGTTTTGGCTGCTCAGACCAAGGCGGGTCAGGCCCAGTACGTCAAAGTCACTCAAGCGCGGATGGGCAGCACCAGTCAAATGCTGAGCTTGCCTGGGACCCTGCAGGGCTACATCCAAGCGCCCGTGTCGTCGCGGACGCCGGGCTATCTCAAGAAGTGGCATCGCGATATCGGATCTAAGGTCAAGCAAGGCGAGTTGTTGGCGGAAATTGATGCACCGGAGGTGGACCAACAACTCGGTCAAGCGGTGGCGGCGCGAGACCAAGCTGCTGCCAGTTTGGAGCTCGCATTGAGCACCGTGGAGCGTTGGGAAGGCTTGCGCCGCAAAGACGTGGTGTCTCAGCAAGAGTTAGAGGAGCGGCGCAGCGCCGCCCAGCAAGCTCGTGCCAATCTGGCAGCCGCTCAGGCCAATGTGCAGCGTTTGCAGCAGCTGGAGGGGTTCAAACGCATCGTAGCGCCTTTCTCGGGCGTCATCACCCGTCGGTTGGTGGACGTGGGCGACCTGATCGATGGGGGTGGCGCCAAGCCGTTGTTTGTGATGGCGCAGGTCGATCCCTTGCGCGTCTACGTCAACGTGCCACAGGCCTCCGCACACTTGGTGAAGCCTGGGATGTCGGTGTCGGTGACCCAGGCGGAATGGGCAGGAAAGACCTTCGCCGGCAAAGTGGTGCGCACCGCTGGTGCGCTCGATGCCGTCACCCGCACCTTGCAGGTAGAGGTGACTTTGGCCAATCCGCAGGGGACCTTGATGCCGGGTGCCTACGTGCAAGTGGCGTTGCCTGCAGGAGGATCAGCCACGCTCACCGTACCCAACAATGTGTTGATGTTCCGTGCCGAAGGGCCACTCGTGGCTTCTGTGGATGACGCTGGGCGTGTGAAGCTCAAGCCTGTGAAGTTGGGACGCAACTTTGGTGAGTCAGTGCAGGTGTTGCAAGGGGTGGACCTCCAAGATCGGCTGGTCGTGAACCCTTCAGATGCATTGACATCGGGCGATTCCGTGCAGGTGGTTCCGAGTGCGCCGGGGCCTGCGGCCTCTGGTGCGAAGGTTCGGTGATGCGCTTGGAAAGGTCTGAGGTGGCACGCATGAAGCGACCCAGGCGCGCCGCCGCAAGCGCGTTCGCTGGGGCTTGTGTGCTGCTGTGGGCCTTGACGGGCTGCAGTTCGGTCGACCCGCCGGCGTTGACCGAGTTGAAGATGCCCACCGCCTGGACGCTCGAGCCCCCATGGCAGGTGGCGTTGCCTCGTGATGGCGAGCCCAAGGGTCCGTGGTGGCAGCATTTTCAAGATCCCACCCTGGACGCTCTCCAACGCCAGGCCCTGGCCCAAAATGCCACCCTGGCCGCTGCGCAATCGCGCTGGAAGCAGGCGAGGGCCCTGGTGGCCGTGGCGGAAGCCGGCCAGTGGCCCGGGTTGTCTTTGGGCGTGCGGACGGTGCGCCAACGCATTTCCGCTAACCGCCCCCTCACCAGCTATTCAGGTACCAACTTTGCCACGGTGCAAAACGATTACATCCCCGCACTGTCAGCCAGTTACGAGGCGGACTTTGCCGGGAGAGTGTCCGAAACCTTGCGCGCGGCCCAGGCCTCCGCCGAGCAGGTGAAGGCCGATCTGGCCAATACGCAATTGCTGATGTCGGCAGATTTGGCCACGGCCTATATCAACTTGCGGGCACTGGACAGCGAGTTGCAGGTGATTGCGAGGTCCATTGAGTTGCAGCGCAAGGCTTTGGAGTTTGTCCAGGCAAGGCGAGCGTTGGGCGCGACTTCAGGTCTGGAGGTTGCACAACAACAAGCTTTGTTGGACAACACCTTGACCCAAGTGGAGGTCCTGCGCCGTCAGCGCTCGCAATTCGAACATGCCATCGCCACGCTGGTGGGCGAGCCCGCGCCGTCCTTCGCCCTGCCGACTTCCCCTTTGTCCATGACGCTTCCCAAGATTCCGCTGGGGCTGCCTTCACAGTTGTTGGAGCGCCGCCCTGACGTCGCCTCGGCTGAGCGCGCGATGGCGGTGGCCAACGCACAGGTTGGGCTCGCACGGGCGTCGTTCTACCCCAGCGTGATCCTGACCACGGCCACAGGTTTTGACTCACGCTTGGTGGATCGCTTGTTTGACGTCCCGAGCTTGGTGTGGTCTGTGGGCATGTCAGCCACGCAAGTGTTGTTTGACGGTGGCCGGCTCAAGGCCAACGAGCAAGCGGCTCGGGCGGGCCATGAAACTGCGGCGGCGAATTATCGGCGTGTGGTGCTCACAGCCTTGCAAGAAGCGGAGGATGGCATCACGGGGGTCGCGGCCTTGCAACGTGCATCGGCCCAAGCTCTGACGGCCCAGGCCAGCGCCCGTCGAGTCCTCGAATTGGCCACGGGGCGGTACGAAGGCGGCATTTCCACCTACTTGGATGTCATCAACGCCCAGCAAGCCCTGCTGGCCAGTGAGCGCCAAGTGGCCCAATTGCAAGGCCAAACCTTGGTGGCTTGCGTATTTCTTGTCAGGGCCTTGGGCGGCGATTGGTAGGGGTGGTGGCGGCCGCAGCATCGTCCTTGCGAGCCCAGTTGATCGCCATTGGGCTGGCGGGCTTCGCCAGCATGGCCTCCATGCGGGCTTGCGATGCGGTGTTGCCAGCCTTGGCCACCGGGTTTGCAGCCAACACCAGTGCAGCCGCACAAACCATCTCAGGATTTGCGATCGCGTATGGGGCGATGCAATTCTTTTTGGGCCCCTTGGGGGACCGCTTGGGCAAGCCTCGGGTGATCGGATGGGCGGCGCTGGCCTGCGCCATGGCCAATGTGGGGATTGTGTTCAGCAGCTCGTTGGACGCGGTCATTGCGGCGCGCGTGTTGGCGGGCGCGGCAGGAGGCGGGATCGTCCCTTTGAGCCTGGCCCACATTGGCGACAGCGTGTCCTATGACAGGCGGCAAATTGCACTGTCGCGCCTGCTGTTGGCGACCATCTCCGGCATGGTGGCGGGCCAATGGTTGGGCGGCGTGATTGCGCAAGCTTGGGGCTGGCGTTGGGTCTTTGGCGTGTTGGCGATATTGTTCTTGGGAGCCAGCGCCTCGGTGTTTTGGACGCGACGTGCAGGCCCGTTACAGGTTCGTGCCGATGCCGCAGCAGCCATGCCGGGAATGCTGCGGCAGATGCAATCGATCATGGCACTGCGCTGGGCTCGGCTGGTCTTGATGACCGTGGCTTTGGAGGGGGCCATCGCCATGGCGGCCTTCACCTTCGTGCCCACCTACTTGCATGAGCGCTTTGGCCTGTCGCTGGCTTCCGCTGGAAGCGTCATGGCCTTCTTTGGGTTGGGTGGCTTGGTGTATGTCGTCTTTGCGCCTTGGATCATTCGTCGATTGGGCGAACGTGGGATGGTCTGGGTGGGCGGAGTAGGTTTGGGCCTGTCGCTGGCTTGTTTGGCGTTTGCGGTGGATTGGCGATGGTCACCCGCAGCGTGTCTTTTGGGTGGATTGAGCTTTTATATGTTGCACAACACGCTGCAGGCCAATGCCACTCAGATGCAACCGGCCATGCGTGGCACGGCGGTCTCGCTATTCGCCTCCAGCTTGTTTTGTGGCCAATCTCTCGGCGTGGTGGCTGCTGCTTGGGTGGCCGATGTGGGCTCTCTGCAATGGGTGTTCGGTGTCAGCGCTGTGCTGTTGCCGATGCTGGGCACCTGGTTTTGGTGGGGCTTGGCTCAACGAGATGCCTGGCAGGATGCCCAGTCGGGCGCATGAGGTGGCTTCTCCTCAAGGCTTGGCTGGAACGCTGGACCTGCTTGGGTTCTTACAGAACGCCTCAAACGCCGCGGGCGAATTCACAAAGTTATGCTCCCGAGCCAATTCCCACGGTCGTTGGCAGCTTTGCAGTCCGGTGCACCAAGCGTATCCTGCCGAAGGGCGGCAGCCATGAACATCTCGATCACTGCCGACGATGCCCCATGTTTGGGTGCATCCCATCAAACTCCACACGGCGGCCAAGGCCAGGAGCACGCGGGTCATGGTCGTTCCTCCAACAGGCATCTCGCAGTCACGGTCACAATGTGGCGACGATAACACCGATCTGATCTCCCATGGACAGAACTGAGCGCTTCTACAAGATTGAGCAGTTGATTCGCTTCCGCGGATGCGTCGATCGTGACACCTTGCTGGGGGAGTTGGGCGTGTCCTTGGCCACGCTCAAGCGTGACTTGGAGTACCTGCGAGATCGTTTGGATGCACCCATCGTGTGGGATCCCTTCGATCGGGGCTACAAGCTCGCGCCGCGAGCCGGCGACTCGGCTCAGGCCAAGCACGAGTTGCCGGGCGTGTGGTTCAGTGAACGTGAGATCCATGCCTTGCTGACGATGCATCAGCTCATCCAAGGGCTGGATGAGGGGGGTGTGCTCGCACGTCATTTGCAGCCCTTGCTGGAAAAATTGCATGGCATGTTGGGCGAGGACCCTCGTGATGCCAGGGCTTTGCTCAAACGGGTGCGCATCGTGAGCACGGCCAAGCGGCCCGTGGCGAGCCAATGGTTTGAGCTCTTTGGTGATGCCTTGGTCCGCAGAGTGCAGGTGCGCATGCAGTACCGAACACGAGGGCGTGAGGCCACCACGTGGCGCGTCGTCTCTGCGCAGCGTTTGACCCATTACCGAAGCACTTGGTATCTCGATGCGTGGTGTCACACCAAACAGCAGTTGCTGCGCTTTGCCTTAGATGCGGTCCAACAAGCCGAGGTGCTCAGCCAGCGCGCGCGCGAGCTTCCGCTGAAGAAGGTGGAAGAGGCCTTGGATGCCGGGTACGGCATCTTCGCGGGCAGCAAGCCTCAATGGGCCCAATTGATCTTTTCGGCGGCGGCGGCTCGGTGGGTGAGCCAGGAACAATGGCATCCTCAACAGCGAGGGCGTTGGTTGAGTGATGGTACCTATCAGCTCGAAGTGCCTTTTACCAATCAAACGGAGTTGGTGATGGACCTGCTGCGCCACAGCGGCGAGGTGAAGGTCATGGCGCCGTCCGGTTTGGCGCAGGCGGTGGTGGCGCAGTTGCGTCTGGGATTGAAGGCGCAACGATGAGGCGTTGCGAACAGGTTCGTCACTGCGAGCCACGACGTGGCGTGGCAGTCTTCTCGATGACCCGCCACAAGCACTCTATGTCTTGTTACCCAAGATCCGTTGTGCCGCTCTCAGATGGGGCTTGTCCACCATCTTGCCGTCCATTTGCACCACCCCGGCTTCAGGCTGATCGGCGAAGGCTTGAATCACCCGATGTGCCCAATTCACCTCATCTGCCGTGGGTGTGAAGGCCGTATTCACGGGCTCGACATGAGAGGGGTGGATGACCGCTTTCCCAGTGAAACCATCGCGTCTGGCGGCTTTGGCTTCTGTGGAGACCGCCTCCAGATTGCGAATGTCCGTGGCCACCGTGTCGATGGCTTCCACACCCGCCGCTGCGGCGCCGGCCAAACACAAACTTCGGGCCACGCGATAGGGGTCGGTCCACCGACCGTCCACTTGATTGGTGGTGGACCCCAAGGACGCCTGGAGGTCTTCTCCGCCCCACATCAGGCCCCATAACCTCGCACTCGCGCGCGCGTAGCTGCCGAGGCCGAACAGGGACGCTGCGGTTTCCGTGGCGATGCCCAAGATGCGTGTCTGTCCCGCAGTGAGATGCGACGCCGCTTCAAAAGCGTCGAGGTAGTGACTCAGCGTGATCACATCCTGTCCGCTGCTGCACTTGGGCAAAACGATGCCAAAGGGAGCTGCGGGCATCACGGCTGCCAGGTCCGGTAGCGTCAATCCGGTGTCGAGCGCGTTGACCCGCACAAACATCTTCATGTGCGAGGCGGCCACTTCAGGCGCACGCAGCATGTTCAAAGTGTCTTGTCGGGCTTGGGCCTTTTGCGTCAAGGCTACCGAGTCTTCCAAGTCCAGGATGAGCGCATCGGCTGCGGTGCGCAGCGCGCTTGCGAACTTCCGGGAGCTGTCTCCGGGGACAAAAAGGAGGGAGCGAATCATGCCGTCTACCTTGTCAAATCAATTTCAGGTCTCGAGCCTGTGCGTCGGGAAAAATCTCGTTCAGCGCAGTCGGGCTCAATCCAAATTGCCGTGCAAACAATCCGGCCAACACCTCTGGCAAGCGGTTGATCACGGGCAGATCCCGATTTTGGTTCAGGGTGCTTGCCGAAAGCGCCACCTGTTCGCCCACCACGGGAGCACCGCTCAATCCGCCGCCCAAGATCCAGCACACCGAACCATGTCCATGGTCGGTGCCCCGGCCGCCGTTTTCCCGAAAGGTCCGACCAAATTCACTGACCACGGCCACCACGGTGCGTTGCCAAGCGTTGGGCCCCATTTCTTCAGCAAATCCGGCCAGACCTCGACCCAATTCTTGCAACCGTGAGGCCAAGTATCCTTCGGTGGCCCCTTGCCCCACGTGTGTGTCCCATCCGCCGACGTCGACAAACCCCAGGGTATAGCGGTCTCGCATGAACCGCGCCATGCGTCGAGCTTCGAGCTCGAAGCCCAGGGCTGAGATAGCGTTGCGGCTGGCAGCTTCCATCTCTCCTTTGGCCACCTGGGCCACTTCGGCACGAAGGCCAAAGGCTTCCGAGATGCGGCCTTCCAAGGGATGACCTTTGTATAGCGCTGTCAATGGCTGAGTCGATCCTGACAGCGCGGCCGGATTGGGCAGGCTGCGCAACGACACGTTGCCGACCTCCACGGAACCTCGGAAGGTCAAAGGCAATTGGTCTGTGAAACTCACCGATCGCACATGGCCGCCCAACGCGCCCGCCAAGCGATTCATGAATCCGGACCTGAAGTCTCGAGGCCCCGAGGCGCTTCGTCCCATTTCGATGAAATCTTGAGTTTCGAAATGACTGCGGGAGAGGTTGTCCACACCTGAAAACGGAATGAAGGTCGCTTGCCCTTCGAGCACCAAGGGCCATACGCTGGACGACAGTGAAGGGTGCAAGGCCCACTGAGCGTCGATGCGATCGGCGCCGGGCTTCTTGGCGTTGGATGCGTCGCGCAAGGGGATGCGGATGTTGGGGCGCACCTCGTGATAGAAAGTGCTTGCATGAGGGACCAGCACGCTCATGGCGTCGTAGCCACCTCTCAAAAAAACCAGCAAGAAACGGGCGTCGGTTGAAGGCGTCGCCCAAAGCTGCGTCACCGCGCCGCTACCCAGTACTCCAGCGGCTGTCCTCAGCCAATGTCGTCTCGAGTGGGAGAGCGTCTCGCGTGTCGTCATGGCGTCAGATCTTACCGCTCCATGAAATCCGGGGAGGCCAGGTACAAAGCATTCCAGTCGCGAGCAGTGGCGGCCGCGAGCACGTCGCGCGTGGTGGGGCGCAGGCCTGCTTGTACGTAATGCTTGAAGGCATCGGTCGCCAACTGCGGCATGTGCGGTTGATCCACGCCCAGTGAAGGGTCTTCGGGTCTGAACAAACCCGCTGCCGAGGTCCCCATTTGGCGTGCGATTTCAAACCGCGTGGCCATCTGTCCAGAGCCGTTCCAAGCATCGGAAGACAGCGGGTAGCCGTCTGGGGTTTGTCGGTTGTACAGACCTTGTCCCAGTCGATTGAACCAAGTCAGCACGGGGACCGTGTTCAAGATCACTTGGCCCTCGTGGGCTGCGCGCACCCCAGACAGCACGAAATGCATGGGGTCTTTGAACGCGGGCGTCCCCGCAGCGCTAAAGGCCGGATCTAAAAAGAGCACTTCCAGCACCTGCCCAATGTGCCCTTGGCTGTCCAAGAAGGTTCGGGACATCCGATCCACCAAGCCCGGGGCGGGCGCGTCACCGAGGAAGAACTGCACGAGCTTGCGACTGATGAACCGGGCGGTGTGGGGATGCTGTGCCAACAGGTCCAAGGCTTCGTCCAACTCGGCCGCTCCGCGGCTTTGCAGTCGGTACCCCAACAGCACCTTGTCACCAAAGTCATGTCGGGCGGGATTGAACTCGTACAGGCCCGCACGGCGATACAGATTTTGCAGATCTGCTCGCACACGGGGCGTGTTGCTGGTCAGGTTAACGCCATGCCCCGTGAGCACTCGCGACAGCTCTTGCACATCTCGCTGAGAGTAGGGTGCGTCGACGCCAAGAGTGTGCAACTCCAGCAACTCGCGACCCAAGTTTTCGTTGGGCCGCCCGGCGGCATTTTGCTCATTGTCCAAGTACCTCAGCATGGCAGGGTGGTGAAGGACAGACCCCAACAGATCGCGGAATCGTCCTAAGGCATGCGGGCGAATGGCGCGATCTTCGTAGTCACCCACCATGGCCCTCAGGTTTGCCTTGAACTGATGCACATTGAAGTGATTGAACCAAAACCAGGTCATGTGTTCACGCACCTGGTAAGGGGAATGCAAAGCCCGCCACACATGCCGTGTGGAGGCTTCTCGCACCAGACGCCCCAGTTCACGTTGGTATCGTTGCTGAGCCGCGCGCCGGGGCTCCTCGCCAGTGGCCGACTCTTGAGCACGGCGTAGGCTGTCCACGTCGGCCATCAACAGGTCTAAAGGGAGCTTCTGAACGCTCATGGCGTCGATACGCGCTTGCACCCACGGGGGCAAACCATCTTGAGCTGCAGAGGGTGCAGGCGCATGAAGCTGATGGCGAACCCAGCCAGCGTAGCCCATGGCTTGTGCCTGCGCCAAATCGGCTGCGCTGGCCCCCCAGGTGGCACGGTTGACCAGCCGGTACAGTCGCTCGGGGGAGCTTGTCGGTGGGGTGATCGACGGCCACTTGTCGACACGAGAGGCAGTCGGGTGCAGCGCCGCACAACCCGAGAATCCGCCTGTCAACGCAGATCCACCCAGCAAAGCCGCTGCCAGACCCCCCAACATGTCCCTGCGGCGGTGGCGCTGCGGTATCGACGAGATCCGCAACATCAACCCTTGGTGGAAGTGGTGAGGCGGGAGCTCAACCACGACAAGATGGCTCCCACACACAGGCCCAGCGCCACGCCCAAGGCGTCAGCCACCACATCGTGCCAATCGGCTTGACGCTGCGGCACAAACAGTTGCAACACCTCGATCAGCCCTCCCAGAGCCACCAGACCCGCTCCAAGCCATGTCAGCACCTTCAGATCCCGGCCCCAGGCCAGGCGGCCCACCAGGGCCAATGCCGCAAAGGCGCCCAGGTGGTCCGACTTGTCCCAACCCGTGCTCAGGGCCTTGGGAGGCGCTGGAATGAGGGCCATCGTGAGCGTCACTCCCACGAGCATCCAAAGCAACACCTTCCACCATCGGCGGGCTTGGGGAGCGAGAAGTTTAGAGGTCCACATGACGGACCAAGAGTGTAGGTCAGACCGCCTTTCGCCGCACCGGCGACAATCCGCATTGGGGACGTCCGCTTTGAGCGGAGTCATCCCCACCCCAAGTCGCACACTCCTTGGCCTTCATCGTTGACTCAGAAGTTCGAGCGCTCATGACCCCTCGCTGGAAAGGACTCCCCATCGCAGCCATCCTGTTTGACCTGGATGGCACCTTGCTCGATACCGCCGCCGACATGTCGCTGGCCCTGGATCATGCGTTCCAAGACCTGGGGGCCCAGGGACCGGGTCTGGCACAGGTGCGCTGCATGATCGGCCGGGGCGCGCCCATGCTCATTGAGCGGGCCTGCGCCTTTTCTGCCCAGCCGTGGACCGTGGAGCAGAAGTCGCAGCTGTTGGAGGGCTTTTTGCACCACTACGGCGCGCTTCACGATCGCCAGGAGACCGTGGCGCAGCCCTATCCTGGCGTGCAGGAAGGATTGCAATCCTTGCATGCTCAAGGCCTGCCGCTGGCGGTGGTGACCAACAAGCACCATCGCTTTGCCTGCGCGCTGCTGGAGCACTTGAATTTGGCACCCTACATCCGTCTCGTGGTGGGGGGCGACACCTGCGAGCGACGCAAGCCCGATCCGCAACCTCTGCACTGGGCATGTTCTGAGCTACAAGTGAGGCCCCTGGACGCCTTGATGGTGGGGGATTCCACCAACGATGTACAAGCAGCCCGGGCCGCCGGCATGCGCGTGGTGTGCGTGCCCTACGGGTACAACGAAGGTCAAGATCCCCGACAACTTCCTTGCGATGCCGTGGTGGAGTCGGTCGCGCACCTTCAAACCTTGCTGATGGAGGATTGATTCATCATGGGTCCACTCAAGGGTTTGCGAGTGATCGAGTTGGCCGGGATCGGTCCAGGCCCCTATTGCGCCATGCTGTTGGCAGATTTGGGCGCGGATGTGGTCCGCGTGGACCGTTTCGGCGGCACGGACATAGGCGTTCCCGTGGATCGCCGGTTTGATGTCAAAGGCCGTAACCGACGCTCCATCGCCGTGGATTTGAAGTCCTCCGCAGGTCGCAACGCCGTGTTGCGCTTGGTGGCACAGGCCGATGTGCTGATCGAAGGCTTCCGTCCGGGTGTGGCCGAACGTTTGGGATTGGGCCCAGAGGCATGTACCGTACTCAACCCACGCTTGGTGTATGGCCGCATGACGGGGTTCGGTCAGACAGGACCCTTAGCCCATGCCGCCGGCCATGACTTGAATTACATCGCGTTGTCGGGGGCACTCCACGCCATCGGCCCGGCCGGCGCGGCACCCGTGCCCCCCTTGAACCTGGTGGGTGACTATGGTGGAGGCTCCATGTTCTTGGCGCTAGGCATCTTGTCGGCCTTGTACGAGCGACAATCTTCAGGCCAAGGGCAGGTGGTGGATGCCGCCATGGTGGATGGCGCCTCCTCGCTCATGTCGCTCTTCCACGGCTTGCAAGCGGCTGGGCAATGGTCGGACGATCGAGGGCGCAACCTCTTGGACGGTGGCGCGCCGTTTTACAGCACGTACAAGACGGCTGATGGCAAGTTCGTGTCTTTGGCACCGATTGAACCCAAATTCTTCGCAGAAATGGTCCAAAAACTGTCATTGGATCCGGCTTACCGGGCCCAACAGTATGACCGACGCTGTTGGCCACAAATGCGCCAAGACATAGCCTCACGCATCGCAGAGCACACCCGTGACGAATGGTGCGCGCGGCTCGAAGGGACAGACGTCTGCTTCGCGCCGGTACTCACGATGCAAGAAGCCCCATCGCACGCGCATGCCCAGCAACGCGCAGCCTTTGTTCAGGTGGACGGCTTTGCACAACCCAGCCCAGCTCCGCGGTTTGGACGCAGCACCCCCGATCACCCTCGGCCGGCGCCGGACATCGGCGAGCACACCGACATCGTGCTGCAGGACTACGGATTTTCGTCACAAGAAGTTCAGGTCCTGCGCTCGCAAGGCGCCGTGCAGTGACGGCTGAGAGACACTTTCAAGACCCTCAACTCCCCGAGGCAACGGATGGCTTACGCTGAAGAGACCCCAGAGGTCGACATCTACATCAACTCTCGGAAAGCGGCTTCGGTCATCGTAGTACGCGATCGAGTGCCTGGGGAGGTGGAGATCCTCATGATGCGACGCGCTGAGCGTCCCGGAGATTTTCGCAGTGGGGCGGTGGTATTTCCTGGAGGGGTGCTCGACCCCCGCGATCGCCAGGCCCATGCGCATTGCCTGGGGTGGGACGATGGTCGTGCATCTCAACGCCTGGGGGTGGGCGAGGGAGCACTGGACTATTGGATTGCCGCAGCTCGAGAGTGCTTTGAAGAGGTGGGTTTGCTCTTTGTGGACCCTTGCAGCCCCGCGGTGTTGGAGCAAGCGCACAGTCGCTGGAGAGCCGCCATGCAGGCCTCAGAGGTGGGCATCGCCGATCTGTGTGCCTCTTTGGAGGTGCAAATCGATTTGCGCCGCTGGGCCTACTTCGCACATTGGCTGACCCCGATGGGGCGCGACAAGCGGTTCGACACCCGCTTCTTCGTCACGCTCGCCCCTGAGGGACAAGAGGCCGTGGCCGACCGCGGCGAAGCGGTGGAACTCATGTGGGTGACACCCGCTGAGGCACTGGATCGCGCCAGCGAGTACAAGCTGCTTCCGGTCACTCGTCGCAATCTCCAGGATCTGGCGCAATTCAAGTCCGCGCAGGAGGTGTTGGACCACGCGCAGCAATTGCGAGACGTGCCCATGGTATTGCCCCGGTTGGCCACCTCGGCCAAGGGTGAGCGCATCGTTCACCCGAGCGAGTACGCTTGGGCCGAGATTGGTCGGCTGGATCCGCATGGACGCGGCGATGTGTGGTGTGAGATCGTGGCGGGCCGCGCTGTCAGGCTCTCACCGCGGGTCATCCGCGTCACGGCTCCCAATCCAGGCGTGATGACGGGGCCGGGCACCAACAGTTATCTGGTGGCAGACCCCACGCTTCAGCGGTGGACGGTGATCGATCCAGGACCTGCGGATCCCTCGCATGTGCAGGCGCTGTTGGATGCGGCGCCTGGCCCCATTGAGCGGATTTTGGTCACTCATACGCATGTGGACCATTCGCCTGGGGCAGCGGCCTTGGCTCTCGCGACGGGAGCGCCAGTGACGGGCTGCCGACCCGCACACCCGATGGGTCAAGACGCCAGTTTTGCGCCAACCCAGGAGTTGCAGGGCGGTGAAACACTGGCACTTGGGCCCAGCACACACTTGCGTGTGCTGCACACGCCCGGCCATGCCTCCAATCACCTGTGTTACCTGTTGGAAGAAGAAAAGACCCTGTTCTGTGGCGACCACGTGATGCAAGGCAGCACGGTGGTCATCAATCCACCCGATGGCGACATGCGGGCATACCTGGAAGCCTTGGGCGCGCTGCTGAGCGTGGATCTGGACTGGTTGGCCCCAGGCCATGGCTTCTTGGTGGCGCAGCCCCATTCCGTCGTGCGGGCTTTGATCGCTCACCGCCTTGGGCGAGAGGCCAAGGTGGTCAACGCCATGCAGGCCATGGGTCCGGCGTCGGTCGAAGCTCTGGTGTCTTTGGTGTATGCCGATGTGCCGGTGGGCTTGCACCCCATGGCCCGACGTTCACTCTTGGCACACTTGCTCAAATTGCAAGCCGACGGTCGTGCGCGTGTCGACCACGACACCTGGACGTTACAAGCCTAGCGCTCTTCACGGCGCGGTCTGAGTCCATCGCCCTTGGATCAGTTGCTCTGAGGGTTGAAACTGCCGCTTGTAGGCCATCTTGGGGCTGCTGCTGATCCAATATCCCAAGTAGAGATGCGGCAGTCCCATCTTGCGCGTTTGTTCAATCTGCCACAGCACACTGAAGGTGCCATAGCTGGCCCGGTCCTCCGGTGCGTAGAAGGTGTAAACGGCGGACAGCCCGTCATTGAGCACGTCCACGATAGACACCATCTTCAATTCGCCCAAGCGGTCAGGCCCGTCAGTGACCGAAGCGCGGGGGGCTCTGAACTCCACCAATCGGGAGTTCACTCGGCTTTGCAACAAAAACTGCGTGTATTGATCGACGCTGTCTTCGTCCATTCCGCCGCCACTGTGACGGCCTCGTTGATATCGCAGATACAGTTCGTAGTGTTCGGCCAGATAGCCCAACTTCAGGGTGCGGACCTGAAGGTGTCCATGGGTCTTCCAGGCTCGGCGTTGGCTTCGGCGGGGCTGAAATTGGTCCACCACCACCCGCGTCGGCACGCAAGCCTGGCAGCCGTCGCAATAAGGACGATAGGTGAACAAACCGCTGCGTCGAAAGCCGTTGGCCACCAGTTCGGAGTAGGCGTCGGCATGGATGAGATGGCTGGGCGTGGCCACTTGGGAACGCGCCTGCCTGCCCGGCAGATAACTGCAAGGGTAGGGCGCCGGTGCATAAAACTGCAGCGAAGACAGCGGAAGTTCGTTTGGCTGTGTCACGCCAAGTCAAGCCAATCCCACAGACCCGCATCATAGGTCCAAGACGGCAGCGGTGTCGAATCGCGTTCTCGCGGGGAACCCACGGTGTCACGCAAATGAGCTTCGAAATCGGCACGCGGGATTTCATGTGCCCCCAAGCTGGCCAAATGCGTGGTGTTCTGTTGGCAGTCAATGAGCGGCACGCCGACCGAACGGCATCGGGCCACCAACGCACAAAGGGCGATCTTGGAGGCATCGGTTTGCAGGGAAAACATCGACTCCCCAAACACCATGGAACCCAAGGCGACGGCATACAGGCCACCCACCAACTGCCCGTCGACCCAAGTCTCGACGCTGTGCACCCCGCCCAGGCGGTGCCACTGACCATAGGCCTGGCGCATGGCAGGAACGATCCAAGTGCCCACACCTGAGCCTGGACGCCCGGACACCCCATTGCGTTGGGCACAGTGCGCCATCACCTCGTCAAAGGCCGTATCCATGCGCACTTCGCAGCCTGGCGTGCGAATGAAACGCTTCAAGGTCTTGCGCAAAGATCGAGAAATCTTGAGTGCGGAGGTGGGCAGCACCATGCGAGGGTCGGGGCTCCACCAGAGCACCGGTTGTCCTTCGCTGAACCACGGAAAGATCCCCAACCGATACGCCGACTCCAACCGTGGCGGGCTCAGGTCGGCGCCGGCGGCGAGCAAACCCGCGGCCTCACTGTGGGCGGGCAAGGCCTGCGAGGTGGGAGGAAAGGGGTCATGGGGCTCAAGCCAAGGCAGCATGTGCGCATTGTGACCGGGTCAGGCGGGACTGAGGCGATCTCCACCGCACCCCAGGCACAATGATCGATCCAACAAAAAGTGAGGGACATTCGATGAACACGCATCTCTGTCTGCGAAGCACCCTGTCAGCCCTGATCCTTGGCATCTCCGCGTGGTGCGCCCAGGCGCAGGAGGCACAAGTCAATGTGATGTGCTCTGTGCAGGCCGAATGGTGCAGCATGATCCAGAGCACGTTTTCGCGGGTAGCGGGCATCAAGGTCAATCTCCTGCAACGCAGCAGTGGCGAGGCCCTGGCCCAGCTGACAGCCGAGCGCGCCAACCCCAAGACAGACCTGTGGTTTGGAGGCACCGGAGATCCTCATCTGGCGGCCGCGGAGCAAGACCTCACCGCCGTTTACAAGTCGCCGTCATTGAGTCAGCTTCACGGTTGGGCTCAACGTCAGCACGAGCAGTCGGCGGGGAAATCGGTGGGTCTGTACCTTGGCCCCTTGGGCATTTTCTACAACACCGAGGTGCTGGCCAAACGCAAGCTCCCCGTGCCCAAAACCTGGGCCGATTTGCTGCGCCCTGAGTTCAAGGGCGAGGTGCAAATGGCCAATCCGTCGAGCAGCGGCGCGGCCTACACGGCCTTGGCCACGCTGATCCAACTCATGGGAGAAGCCAAGGCGTGGGATTACTTGACCAAGTTACACCTCAACATCAGCACCTACACCCGCTCTGGCGAGGCACCCGTGAAGGCGGTATCGCGGGGCGAAGCCGCCGTGGCCATTGGCTTTGTGGCCTTGGCGCCGGGCGAAAAGGCCTTGGGGTTTCCCATCGAGGCCATCACGCCCGCTGAAGGGACGGGCGCTGAGATTGGCGCGATGTCTCTCATCAAAGGGGCTCCGCATCCCGAAGCCGCCAAGAAGCTTTACGAATGGGCGCTCACGCCCCAAGCGCAACAGTTTGCGTTCGCCGTGCGAGGGTTTCAGGTGCCTTCCAACCGGTCTACGACGCTTGACGCCCGCGTGCCGGACGTTCGGAAAATGAACCTCATCGACTACGACTATAAAAAATATGGTCAGGTGGCTGAGCGCAAAAGAATCATCCAGACCTGGGAAGAGAAGGTGAAGGCGCGGTGACCTGCAGGCAAAAGTGGTACCTTCGCAGGCATGAAACATGTACGCCTTGGCCGTACCGGCCTGCAAGTGTCCCGGCTCTGTTTGGGTTGCATGAGTTACGGGGTTCCTGAACGCGGCAATCACCCCTGGACATTGCCAGAAGACCAAAGCCGTCCGTTCTTGCGCAAGGCGCTCGACCTGGGCATCAATTTCTTCGACACCGCCAACGTCTATTCCGATGGCACCAGCGAAGAATTCCTCAGCCGGACCATCGTGGCTTATGCACCCCGCGATGAGTTGGTGATCGCCACCAAGGTTCATGGCCGCATGCGCCCGGGCCCCAATGGCGCGGGGCTCTCGCGCAAGGCCATCATGACCCAGATCGATGCCAGTCTGAAACGCCTGGGCACCGACCATGTGGATCTTTATCAGATCCATCGATGGGACTACAGCACACCCATCGAAGAAACCATGGAAGCCTTGCATGACGTGGTCAAGGCAGGTAAGGCACTGTACTTGGGGGCATCGTCGATGCATGCCTGGCAATTTGCCAAAGCCCTGCAGGTGGCCGACTCCCACGGGTGGACCCGCTTTGTGTCGATGCAAAACTACGTGAATCTGTTGTACCGCGAAGAAGAGCGCGAGATGCTGCCGTTGTGCCGAGATGAAGGCATTGGGGTGATCCCTTGGAGTCCCATGGCTCGCGGCCGCTTGACACGCCCGTGGGACACGCCCAGTGCGCGGTTGGAGACCGACGAGTTTGGGCGAACGCTGTATGCGAAAACGGCCGACGCCGATCGCCAAGTGGTGGAGGCCGTGGCCCGTGTCGCTGAGCGTCTGGGTGTGCCCATGGCTCAAGTGGCTCTGGCCTGGGTGTTGCGCAAGAGTGAGGTGACTGCACCCATCATTGGGGCCACGCGCATGTCTCATCTTGAAGATGCCGTGGCCGCGTTATCCCTGCAGTTGTCCGACGACGATGTGGCCGAACTCGAAGCGCCCTATGTGCCTCACGCTGTGGTGGGGTTCGCCTAAATTTAAGCCACACACCCGGCAGGCACCCCCGCCTGCGGCCCCTTGGGCACGGGCTCAGGTACGCTGAACCCATATCGCACGGCCGTGATCTCCGCCAAGATGCTCACGGCAATCTCCGGAGGCGTGCGGGCGCCATTCTTGAGCCCCACGGGGCCATGAAAGCGCTCAAAGTGTTGTTCGGTCAACCCAAAATGCTCGGTCAGGCGCATCTTGCGCTTGTTCTGGTTGGCGCGCGACCCGATGGCGCCGATGTAAAACGCTGAGCTGTTGAGCGCTTCCACCAAGGCCAAGTCGTCCAACTTGGGATCGTGCGTCAGGGCCACGATGGCCATATGCCCATCGGGCTTCATCTCACGCACCACGTCATCCGGCATGCCCTCCACCCAATGCGCTTTTTCGCAGACGAAGCCGGCCCGGTACTCGTCTCGCGGATCGCACACCAGCACTTCGTAGCCCAGGGCGGCGGCCATGGGGGCCAGGTATTGCGTCAACTGCCCAGCACCCACGATCAGCAGGCGCCAAGAAGGTCCGTGCAGGGTGACCAAGGTTGTTTCCGTGAGCGCGAGCTCGTCAGTCAGCCCACCGGGGGTCAGGTCGACCTCACCCGTGGCCAGTGTCAATTGCCGCTTGACCCTTTCTCCCGCTTCCAAGCGGAGCAGCAGTTCTTTCAGGCGCGTGCGATCCTCCACGGGTTCGAGCACCAACTCGATCATGCCGCCGCAGGGCAGGCCAAATCGGTGGGCCGTGTCGGCATCAATGCCATAGCGCACGACCTGGGGTAAACCCGAGGCCAAGGCGCCGCTTTTGGCTTTGGCAATCAAATCGTCTTCGATGCAACCCCCCGAGACGCTCCCCGCCACCAGGCCGTCGTCGCGAATGGCCACGCTGGAGCCAGGCGGTCGAGGGGCTGACCCCCACGTGCGCGTGATGGTGCCCAAGGCCACGCGATGCCCGTCATCGCGCCAAGCCTGAACCTGACGCAGGATCTGCAGGTCGATGTTGTCCATGGGCAGAGCTTACTCCGGCACTTGAGTCGGCCGGCGTGATGTCAACCGGTTTTCTAGGGGTTTCGCCGCCCTTGCGGCCGGCGCGCAACGCAATAGGATAGGGTTCAAGTCCACGACGCCGCGCGGTGCGGCGCAACAGACTCCCGTCAGACCAGGAGATGCCCCATGGGTCACCAAATCACTTTGCAGGTCAATGGCAAGAGTGTCACGCGAGAGGTAGAGCCGCACATCACGCTCGCCGATTTCATCCGAGAAGATTTGCGCTTGACAGGCACGCACATCGGTTGTGATACCTCGCAGTGCGGGGCGTGCACCGTGCATGTGGACGGCCACGCGGTCAAGAGCTGCAACATGCTCGCCGTGCAAGCGGCGGGCAAGGCCGTGACCACCATCGAGGGCTTGGCTGCCGCCGATGGCACCTTGCACCCCATGCAAGCCGCCTTCAAGGCCTGCCATGGTCTGCAGTGCGGTTTCTGCACCCCCGGCATGGTGATGAGCGCTGTGGACCTCGTGCAGCACCATGGCTGTCACAGCGAAACGCAGGTCAGAGAGGCCCTGGAGGGCAACATCTGTCGCTGCACCGGTTATCACAACATCGTCAAGGCGGTCCAGCAAGGCGCCCAGGCGATGAAGGCCTGACGGCATCCCACGCAAAGGAGTTCCCTCATGAACGCACGCCAAGGATTCATCGGCCAGGCCGTGGAGCGACGCGAAGACTCGCGCTTCTTGACCGGTCAAGGCCAATACACCGACGACATCACGCTGCCTGCGCAGAGCTACGCATTCTTCTTGCGCTCGCCCTATGCCCATGCACGCATCCTCTCACTGAAGACGGCGGCGGCGCAATCCGCACCCGGTGTCTTGGGTGTCTTTACAGGGGAGCATTTCAAGGCCATCGGTGGGTTGCCGTGCGGCTGGCTGATCAACAGCCTGGACGGCTCCCCCATGAAAGAGCCCAAACACCCCGTGCTGGCCGACGGCAAAGTCCGCTACGTGGGTGACCGCGTGGCCCTGGTGGTGGCCGAGACCTTGGAACAGGCCAAAGCTGCTGCAGCCCTCATTGAAGTCGAATACGACGAGCTCGCGCCTGTGGTGGACACCGCCAAGGCTAAAGGTGCGGGCGCCGCCGTGCACGACGAAGCACCCGACAACCAGTGCTACGTCTGGGGCATTGGTGACAAGGACGGCACCGATCAGGCCTTTGCCAACGCGGCCCACGTCACCACGCTGAAGTTCCGCAACAACCGGTTGATCCCCAATGCCATGGAGCCCCGCGCGGCCAACGCCAGTTGGAACCCGCACGAAGACGCTTACACGCTCTACGTCAGCAACCAGAACCCTCACGTCGAGCGTCTGTTGATGTGCGCCTTCGTGCTGGGCATCCCCGAGCACAAGCTGCGCGTGGTGGCGCCCGATGTGGGTGGCGGTTTTGGCAGCAAGATTTATCTGTATGGCGAGGAAACGGCCATCGTCTGGGCCAGCAAGCAGGTGCGCCGGCCCATCAAGTGGACCTGCGA
>CAZCJB010000011.1:0-36501 GCA_964498795.1 uncultured Rubrivivax sp.
CCGCAACCTCCTCAACGCAGGCTCCTTCAACGCCAAAGCTTGCTATGGGAATTGAGAAGGATCTGAGTCTTGGAGGGGAGGTCCTGTGATGTCACCACGCACTGAAGACACAGAACTTGACATCGGACGCCGAAGGGTGTGCATGCTGACACACTCGTACTATGAGAGTGACAACCGCGTGCAGCGGTATGCGAGATCTTTGGCTCGCCGGGGAGATCGGGTGGTGGTCCTGGCATTGCGACGACACCCTGAGATGCCCCTCATTGAGTCACTCGATGGGGTGACGCTGCATCGCATCCAAGATCGCTTCAATAAGCGCGTGGCTTCGCCTGTGAAGCACCTTGGGGCGCTTGTCACGTTCGTGCGTAGAGCAGCTCGTGCGCTCACCCAATGGTCGCGGACGGCTTCAGGTGCAGAGTGGCCTTGGCAGTTGATCCATGTACATAACGTGCCAGATTTTTTGGTCTATGCGGCATCGCCCAGCAGGCGTCACGGCGCGAAGGTGATCTTGGACATCCACGATTTGATGCCCGAATTCTTTGCCGACAAGTTCAAGACCTCGCCCCACGCATGGTCTGTGCGCAGTCTGGCTTTTCTCGAACGTCAAGCAGCCCAGCAGGCCGATCACATCATTGTGGCCAATGACCTCTGGCTGGAGCGATACGCCACCCGGTGCCGAGCTGAGGACAGATGCTCGGCGATGATCAACCATGTCGATGAACGCGTGTTTGTTCGCCGTGCCTTCAAGCCAGCGTCCACGGATCATCCTTTGATTGTGTTTCCCGGAGGGTTCGAGAAGCACCAGGGTCTGGATGTGGCTCTGTCAGCCTTCGCGATGTTGAGGCAGCACCATCCGGGCGCCAGGTTTCATCTCTATGGGGATGGGAGCATGAAAGCCCAACTCCAGACCATGGCCCAACAACTCCAACTGGGGACGTCGGTGCAGTGGTTTGAACCCTTGCCCCTTGAAGAGGTGGCGCGAGTGATGTCTGAGGCAGACCTGAGCGTGGTGCCCAAGCTCACCGAAGGGTTTGGAAACGAGGCCTTCAGCACCAAGATCCTGGAGTTCATGGCCTTGGGCGTCCCGGTTGTGGCATCGCGCACTCGGGTGGATGCGCACTACTTTCATCGGGGAGGGGTGCAATTCTTCACCCCTGGGGATGCGTTGTCGATGGAGCAGGCGATGTCGACGGTGTTGCGCCGTCCCGACTTGCAAGAGCAACTGGTGCGTGAAGGTTGGGCTTGTGTGGATCGCTTAGGGTGGTTGGCCCATGAGGTTCGCTATTTGGACCTGGTGGACCGTCTGACGTCGGTACCTCGCCTGCCCAGGCTTCATACCGCCTTGGCACCTCCTCGAACGACATTTGGCGACTTGGAGTCTCGTCCATGAGCTTGGCGGTAGAAATGAAGGTGGCAGTCCCTTGTGCGTCGGTGGCGGTTCGCGACGCGACCCGATGGGGTCAGAGTGCGACGCGGTTGGCTCATTGGGTAGAACAGCAGGAGTACAAGGCCTACGATCCGGGCGACGGGCAACGTTCGTTCTTGCGTGCGCTCACTGGGGGACAGTTCTGGGCCGAACGTGCATTGACGGCGGGCGTCTTGCGATCTCCCATCAACCTGCGTCCCTGGTTGGGCATTCGACCGCACACGTCAACCAAAGGCATGGGGTATATGGCCTGGGGATATGCCTTGCGCTTCATGCGCCGGCGTGACCCCCTGGATGTGGTGAAGGCGAGGGCGTGCCTGCAGTGGCTGCTGGATCATCGGTCTCCCACGCAACGAGGATATGGTTGGGGCAACGATTTCACGTTCACCACCCGTGCGGGTCGAATTCCACGCGGCGAGCCCACTATCGTGTGGAGCGCCTTGATTGGACAGTCCTTTATGGCAGCCTACGCCGCGCTCGGAGACGAGAGGGATCTGGACGCAGCAGGCGAGATTTGTCGTTGGATCATGACGCTGCCTCGTGAAACCACGTCCACGGGATGTTGTCTCAGTTATGTGCCTTCTCGGCAAGTGTCCATCCACAATGCCAATATGCTCGGTGCGGCCCTGTTGGCGCAAGTGGGCGTGTTGAAGGGTGAAAGTGACTGGATCGAGCTTGCGCAACAAGCCATGCGCTACAGCGTGCAGCGGCAAGGCTTCGACGGTCATTGGACCTACGCGGAGGGCTCTCAGTACCAATGGGTGGACAACTTCCACACGGGCTACAACCTCGACAGCCTTCATCGCTATCTGGAGGCTTTGAACGAACCCGAAGACTCACCAGGCATGCAGGCCTTGATTCGAGGCTTGGATTTTTACCTTGGGCATTTCTTTTTGCCCGATGGTCAACCTCGGTACGAGGCGCGCAGGACTTGGCCGGCCGACATTCAATGCGCGGCCCAAAGCATTGATACCTTGACGCTTTTGCGCGTCGTGTCGCCCAAGGCCTTGTCGGCGGCTTGCCGCGTGGCGGAATGGACCTTGGCGCACATGCAAGATCCTGCGGGCTACTTCTATTACCGGAAACATCGAGCCTGGGTGAACAAAACCCCCATGCTCCATTGGGGCCAGGGCACCATGTTCAAAGCCCTGAACCACTTGGCCGCCGTGACTTTGAGTGAGTCTGCATCATGAGTCAGGAATTGAGTTTGCCCAACTACGTGCTGGTGACTCCGGCTCGCAACGAGGCCCACTACATCCTGGGCGCCTTGCGATCGGTGCTGTCGCAAACCTGGCGACCCTTGAGGTGGGTGGTGGTCAGTGACGGTTCCACTGATGGCACGGATGATTTGGTGAGAGCCGTGGCGACGCAGCACCCTTGGGTGGAGCTATTGCGCATGCCTGAGCATGAGGACAGGCACTTTGCCTCCAAAGCTCGATGTTTTCAGGCCGGCTATGAACGCTTGAAATCCTTGAACTTCGACGTGGTGGGGAACCTGGATGCCGACATCACGTTCGCTCCCCCGTATCTGGAGTTTCTCTTGCGGCAGTTCGCCTTGAATCCCCACTTGGGCGTGGCCGGCACGCCTTACGTGGAAGATGCTCGATACCCGCATCGACATGCTTACGCGCACCCCAGCGCCGATCTGCGACACGTCTCAGGAGCCTGCCAATTGTTTCGCCGAGTCTGCTTCGATGACATGGGAGGTTACCCGGCGTTGAAGGGGGGCACGGTAGACTGGACCGCGGTCACCCAAGCTCGCATGAATGGCTGGGAGACTCGCACCTTCACCGAGATGACCTGCTTGCACCATCGCCCCGTGGGAACCGCCATGCGGTCAAGAACCGGTGCACGCTTTGATCAAGGGGGTAAGGCCTACCGGGTGGGTGGACATCCTGCCTGGGAGCTGCTGCGCGGGATGTGGCTGATGAGACAGCCGCCCTACATCGTGGGTGGATGTGCATTCTTGGCAGGTTTTGTGATTCCCTATTTCAAGCGTGAGGCACGCACAGCCACACCCGCTATGCAAGCTTTCCACCGCGCAGAACAGTTGGAACGCTTGAGGCAGATGTGGCGAGCTCGCACCAGACCTCGTACGCAGGTGTCATCGCAGAGGCTGCCACAGTCCGCAAAAACGGCAGGTGCATCCGATCCGTGGACTGAGGTGGAGGTCTCCATCAAGGGAAAGAGCCACCAGCGTGTGGCCCTGCGGGTGGAAGGACACCCATGGGTCGCGCACGGTCTCTGGTGGCGCCACGCCGAGATCTGGGATGAGGCGTGGACTCCTGGCGAGTGGGTGACTCAGCCTGAGCGCGTGCGCCAAGCGTTTCAAGCGCATACGGGCTTTGCAGATCTCTTCAGTTTTCCATGTGTGGCGTCGTATCGGCCCAGCCCTGACGCCACAGAGGATGCGGGGCTGGGGGTCAGTGCCATTCGATGGAGCAATAAAGCCGTGTTGCCCACCGCAGACCCGCAGGCGTGGTGGACCGGGTTATCGCAAGAAACTCGCAAGAACGTCCGGCGTGCAGAGCGTCGAGGGGTGCAGGTGAAAGAACTGACCTGGAGCCAAGACCTGGCTCGAGGGATTCAACGCATCTATGACGAATCGCCGCTGCGTCAGGGGCGCCCGTTTTGGCACTACGGAAAGTCGTTGGATCAAGTGGTCCGCGACAACGCCACCTATCTGGAGCGTTCCACCTTCCTTGGCGCCTTTGTGGGAGAGGAAATGGTGGCATTTATCAAGTGGGTTCGCGTCAATGATGAGGCCCGCATCATGCAGATCTTGGCGTTGCAAAGCCATCAAGACAAGCGACCATTGATGGCGCTCATTGCGCACGCCGTGTGGGTGTGTCATCGTCAAGGCGTGACGGGACTGATCTATGGAAAGATGACGTACGGCAGCAAGACAGACAGCTCGATGGTGGAATTCAAGCGACGCTTGGGTTTCCAGCAGGTCGACATGCCTCGACTGGTCGTGGCCGTGACGACCAAGGGTCGGTGGGTGGTGCGGTGGGGCTTGGACCGACCATGGTCCGATCGCCTGCCCAGCTCTTGGGTGCATCGCTTGTTGAAGTGGCGCACCTGGTGGCTCTCTCGCCATGTGTCCACCAAGACTTCTCCCGCCCACCTCGTGCAAGTGGCGACGGGCACGACCGTATCTCCTTCCCAAGCCGGTGTAGCTCAACGGTAGAGCAGCTAAATTCGTGATTGGCAGATGAAGTGTTCAATTCCTTCCGCCGGCTCCAATCGCATCCGTCCCTCACTGCCTGATGGGTGTCACGGGCCTCATCAGGTCAATCAGGCCCAGAGAATCACTGGAGGGTCATCAATGATGCGTTGCCACCCGCGGCAGCCGTGTTGATGCTCAGCGAGCGCTCCATCACGAGCCGCTCCAGCGGCACGCTGGTGCTGCCTTCTGGCACCCTTTCCAACGGCACCACCGGACCGGGCCGCTTGGCCAGTCGCTCTTGCACCTGGATCAATTCATCCATCGAACCATGCAGCAAGACAGCGTCCCAACCCTGTGGATCATCCCACGGGTCTGGCGATAGTTCGATGTGAGTTTGGACCGTCGCTGGTAGCAGGTCCCAAAGACTTTGGGCCCGCGCGGGCCACACCGCGCGACTCCCGACTGCCAACAGCGCCGCCAATTGCGTCAGCAAATCATGATCGTGAGCGGCCAGGCACAACACGCTTTTGCGAGGGACGACGGAGTAGACATTGCGTTCTCCCGTCGGACCTGGCAACACCATCGACCACGTGGTGGGCAAGCTCTGCATGAAATGGTCACAGACCTGCACCAAGCGCTCGCCCGATAGGTCGGTGTCTGGGTGCATCTTGGATGCGGCCCAAGTCCGAAGGCTCGTGAGTGCAGCCAGGTTTTGGGTCCGTGGGGGGACAGGTGACAAGGCCAGCGTTGGTGGTGGGGTGGTGGACTGGCTTTCGACAGCCAGGGCCTTGATCCATCCATCCTCAGGACCCTGCGACAGCAAGCGCAGGAGGTACAGAGGACCTCCCGCCTTGGGCCCTGTGCCTGACAAGCCCTCGCCCCCAAACGGCTGCACCCCCACCACCGCGCCGACCATGTTGCGGTTGACATAGACATTGCCTGCATGTGCCGCATTGACCACGCGGGTGATCGTCTCATCCATCCGAGTGTGCAAGCCCAAGGTCAAACCATAGCCTGTGGCATTGATTTGCTGGACGAGGTCATCCAGCGAGTCTCGTGCAAATCGCACAAAGTGCAGTACCGGACCGAAAACCTCGCCGCTCAATTCGGCAATGCTGTCGATTTCAATCGCAGTCGGCACGATGAAGGTGCCGTCCCCTGAGGGCATGCCTCCATGTCCAGTCACTTGGTGTACGCGGCGGCCGCGCTGTCGCAGGGCGTCGATATGGCATTGGAGCTGACTCTGCGCCTGTGCGTCGATGACCGGGCCCACATCGGTGGACAGTCGAGAGGGATCACCCACTCGCAGCTCCGCCATGGCACCGAGCAGCATCTGCAGCACGTGGTCTGCAGCATCGTCTTGTACACACAGCACCCGCAGCGCCGAGCAGCGTTGGCCCGCGCTGTCAAAGGCCGACACCAACGCGTCTTGGACGACTTGCTCGGCCAAGGCCGACGAGTCCACGATCATGGCATTTTGGCCGCCTGTCTCCGCAATCAAAGGGATGGCCCGACCTTGAGCACCGGTTCGACCCGCGAGGCTGGCTTGCAACAGCCGAGCGACCTCGGTCGATCCGGTGAACAACACACCTTGCACGCGCGAGTCGGCCACGAGTTGTCCGCCCACCGCCCCGCCTTCACCGGGTAGCAACTGCAGGGCGGACGGTGGAATGCCGGCCGCCCTCAAGATCCGCACGGCTTCTGCAGCCACCAGCGGGGTTTGCTCGGCGGGTTTGGCCAACACGACGTTGCCGGCGGCCAGCGCCGCACTGACCTGGCCCACAAAAATGGCCAATGGAAAATTCCACGGGCTGATGCACACCACAGGGCCTAGGGGCCGATGGGTGGCATTGTCAAAGTGCCGGCGGATTTCGTGAGCGTCGTAGCGCAAGAAGTCCACCGCCTCACGGACTTCCGCGACGGCATTGGAGGCCGTCTTGCCCGCCTCTCGAACCAAGAGGCTTATTAGGCGAGGCATGGCTTGTTCCAAGCGATCCGCGCTTGCGTCGAGCAGGCGGGCCCGTTCCTTCACGGGCGTGTTGGCCCATGCCGCAGCGTCTCTTGCCGCGCAGTGCAGTGCAGCCTGGACCTCCTCCGAGGTGCTGTGCCGCACATGGCCTACGGTGTCGCGGTGCTGGGCTGGGTTCGTCACCTTCAAGAGCCCGGGTGCTCCGTGAGTCGGCACAATGGATGCATCGTCCCAGGCGCCCAAGGGGAGTGCCATCCAATGCTCGCTGGAGGCGACGGCAAAGTCTTGGGCCAGTGCACGCAACTGTGACTCGTTGACCAGATCCAAGCCTTGTGAATTGCGACGGGCCGGACCGTAGAGACGGCTCGGCAGGGGAATGGCAGGGTGGGGTAGGCCGATTTGGCCTTCGGCGCGGGCAAGCTCGTCGATGACTTCCACCGGATCACGCACCAGAGACTCGATCGCCACGGCCGCATCGGCCATTTGATGGACAAACGAGGTGTTGGCGCCGTTTTCCAGCAGGCGGCGCACCAAGTAGGCCAGCAAGGTTTCATGGGTGCCCACCGGTGCGTAGATGCGGCAGGGTCGACCCAGGGCGCCCTGTGCAGAATCGCCGACCACTTGCTCGTAAAGCGGCTCGCCCATGCCATGCAGGCACTGAAACTCGTACTGGTCGGGCGTGTATTGCGCAGGATCGGCCAGCTCATAAAGGGTGGCCAAGGTGCGCGCATTGTGGGTGGCGAATTGCGGGTACACCGCGTCGGGGGCTTCCAATAACTGCCTCGCGCATGCCACATAGGCCGCGTCGGTGTAGGGCTTGCGCGTGTAGACCGGATAATCGGTGTGGCCGTCGACTTGTGCACGCTTGATTTCGGCATCCCAGTAGGCGCCCTTGACCAGGCGCACCATCAGCCGGCGTTGGCTGCGACGTGCCAGATCGATGATGAAATCGATCACGCGAGGACAGCGTTTGAGGTAGGCCTGCACCACAAAGCCCAAGCCATGCCACCCTTGCAGTTGGGGTTCCACGCACAAACGCTCCAGGAGGTCGAGCGACAGCTCCATCCGGTCGGCTTCTTCGGCATCGATGTTCAGCCCGATGTCGTACTGCTTGGCCAAGGCGCAAAGGCGCACCAGCACAGGGTACAACTCGGTCAATACGCGGTCTTGTTGTGCGCGGCTGTACCGAGGATGCAGTGCCGAAAGCTTGATGGAGATACCCGGTCCCGCGTACACGCCTTGGCCAGCGGCAGACTGGCCGATCGTCTCGATGGCATGCTCGTAGTCGTGCAGGTATCTTTGGGCATCGCGCTGCGTGAGCGCGGCCTCACCCAGCATGTCGTAGGAGTAGCGAAAGCCTTGGGCCTGCCTGGACGCGGCGTGTCGCAAGGCTTGCTCAATCGTTTCGCCTGTGACGAACTGCTCGCCCATCATCCGCATGGCCATGTCCACGCCCCGGCGGATCAAGGGCTCCCCCCCCATGCTGACCAACCGCCCCAAGGCCGACGACAGCCCCGACTCGCTGTGGGTGGATACGAGCTTGCCGGTCAGCAACAAGCCCCAAGTGGCTGCGTTGACAAACAGCGAAGGGCTGCGGCCCAGGTGCATGTGCCACTGTCCTTGGGAGATCTTGTCGCGAATCAGTGCATCTCGGGTGGCGGTATCCGGAATCCGCAGCAGTGCTTCGGCCAGGCACATCAGCGCCACGCCTTCTTGCGAGGACAGCGCGTATTCCTGCAACAGGCTTTGAACGAGCCCCGCCCGCCCGGAACCCGGGCCCCGCGCACGCAGGGTTTGAGCCAAGCGTGTGGACAGCGTCTGCGCTCGAGCGGCCATGTCGGCGTCCAGACGTGCGCCTTTCAGAATGGCTGGCAGCGCCTCGGGTTCTGGCAGGCGCCAGGCCGCGGTGATGGCTTGCCGCAAAAGGGAGTCTGCACCGGGGGAGGGCAGGTAAGAAAGCTCGTTGGAGCTCGACGATTTCATTTCCATACGAATGATCTGAATATTGTCTGAATGCTCAATGATCTTCGTATTTAACAAAATATTAAATTAAAAAAGCAGATAAAATTAGCATAACTCACTATTAATGATCCATCATGCCACTCGCTCTCGAGAAAACCGACCTGGACCGCACCGATCGGCGCATCTTGCACCTCCTGCAAGAGGATGGCCGCTTGTCCAACCTCAAGCTGGCGGAAGCCGTGGCCTTGTCGCCGACGGCGGTGTTGGCCCGGGTGCAGCGGCTCACCCGTGACGGCTACATCTTGGGGTACGAGGCGCGGCTCAATCCTCGCCTGTTGGGTGCAAGCCTGTTGGTCTTTGTGGAGGTCCTGTTGGACCGCACCACGCCCCACGTGTTCGAGGAATTTCGCGCAGCCGTGCAGGTGCATCCCGAGATCTTGGAGTGCCACATGGTGGCAGGAGGCTTTGACTATTTGCTCAAGACGCGGATGGCGGACATGAACGCTTACCGGTCGTTTGCCGGCACCGTGCTGTGGCAACTGCCCGGCGTGCGCGAGACGCGCACCTATGCGGTGATGGAAGAGGTCAAGCAGTCGGCGAAGCTGCCGTTGAGCTGGTAGCGCCGGCGGCGGTCTCTACCGTCCACAACCGTGCGCCGGAGCGCACGCTGCGACGCACCACTTCTTTCAAGTGGGCGGGGGTGCATCCGTAAGGCGAGGGGTGGGGGCTCACGTCGTGGGTGGCAAAGATCAACCAACCACGGTGTCGCTGGTTGTCGTCGATCATGCGTTGCAGATCTTGCAAGGACCATCCTGCCTGTTGATCCAAGAAGCAGGCGCGCAGCAGATTCAAGTCGGCGGTGTCCCGATGGAAGCCCTGGGCACCTCCACGGCATGTGAGAAAGCGCCGCGCCACCTGGCTTTTCAACCGCCAGCGGGCGCCGCTCTTGGGGTAGGCAAAGCTTTGAGGGATCAGGTTCAGTGCGTCCCGGAAGGCCTGCGCATTGCGATCGATGGAAGCCAAGAAGGCGTGCGCCGGCGTGTGCCAAGCATCCAGATGATCAAAGGTGTGACATCCAAGTTCATGCCCCTGTGCCCGTGCCCTGTGCAGGTCATCGATGCAAGCGATGCGCCCCACCTCGGTGGTGGACCCCAACAATCCCAAGGCGCAGTAGAAGGTCGCATGACCTTCAGCGTCTTGGACCGTGTCGATGCCCCACTCGAAGGCCGATTGCGGTGCATCGTCAAAGGTGAAGGAAATCACGGGATCTGACCAGGCCATGGCCACCTCCAGTCGCGCCAAGCGCTGCGCAAAGGTGCGATGCATCTTGGCCACGCCACGGGAGACGATCGCCATGGCCGAGGGAATGGCCGAGGTCATGGTCGAGGTCAAGGTCGCCGGACCCAAGCCGGGTCTAAGTGGATCAGGCTCATGAGAAAAAGCGCCCACAAGGTGTTGACGCCATAAAAGGCGGCTTCGGTGTAGTTGTAGAGCAGGATGACCCCGACGATGGACAGACGCCAAGCAGCCCAAGATGGTTCGGTGGCCAGCATTGCCACGCCCTGCCGAAGGGCCGACCAGGCCAAAGCGGTGATGAAGGCCACACCCACCCATCCGAGATTGAGAAATTGTTCCAGATAGCCGCTGTGAGCCTGGTTGATGCCGCGACCCAGCGCATTCCACACGGTTTGCATGCGCCAGCCTGACCAAAAGCTCATATAGCCTTCTCCCCACCAAGGGTCGGTGGAGATGGCCCCCAAGACTTTCCACAGCGACGTTCGGTTGGTCAAGCTCGCATCGCGGCCCATCATTTCGAGCGCCGACGACTTCAGGTCGATGCTGGCATCTGCCAAGAGCAGCAAAGCGCCTCCCACGGCCAATGAGGGCACGATGCGCTGAGGCTGTGACGTGATCACAGGCAGACGCAGCAACACCAACAGCAACACGCCCAGCAGCAGACAGCCCAGTGCCGTGCGGCTGTTGGACATATTCAACAGCACCACCGACAACGCACCCAAAGATCCCAGCAGCACCCAGTCCCTGGGCGTCTGCGAGCTGCCAGTCGGCTGCAGCTTGGCCCCTGATGCGCGCTCAGGAGGAGGAGCGAGCCATAACCAGGCCACCAGCAGGCCGGTCTCCAGGCAAATGAGCCCCAGGTCGTTTTTTTGCTGACCGACGCCGGTGTACATGGGCGCGCCGTCCACATGAAACACGCGGCCCCACTCAGGGAAGTAGCGGTTGAACAGTGCGCTCAATGGCAACCATGCCAGCGCCAAGCGCGTGAGCAGCGTGCGCAGGGCTTGGGCCGGATGTGGGTCGGTGAGGATCACCAGGGCCATCAATGGGGCACCCAAGTCTTTGAACCAACGTTTGAAAGACAGCGACGGGTCGTCGGCCCACAGGGAACTCGCTGCACAGTACACGAGGTACAGCGTCAAGAGGCGGTTGGCATGCACCACCTGGCCCCATTGAACGCCTCTGCGCCAGAGCACCCACACGGCGGCAGCCATCAACCAGGCGAAAGTCGCACGATCCAGTGGGCTCCCTTCGGCATAAGACTGTACGGTGCCTAAAGTGGGCGACATACCCAGCCAGGCGGACAACCACCGAGAGCCTGCCAAGAACATCCATATCAACGGAATCCAGAGGGCGGGCGAGCCTGCCCCATGCAGGCGCTGATCACGCCGCCATAGCACCAGCACGACCAAACCGCAGGCTAAGGAAGCCAATAATGCAGGCCCGTTCACGGGAACACCCAGCGGTACGCGCGGTCCAGCATCACGGACTGTTGGCGCCCGATCCAAAGGGCGGTGCACAGTGCCCAGAGCAACACCGCGATCGCCGTTACCCAGCCCCAAAATGGCAGGCCCAGGGGCAGGCGCGCTCCGCCCCCTGCCCATCTTAGAGCCTGGATCAAGACGATTTGCGCCACGTAGGCCCAAAGGGTCATGCGGCCGAGGGTTTGGAGCGCGGACTGCAGACCGGTGCCCGCAAGGCTTCGAGTCGAGGCAAAGTGCCATGCGCTGAGCAATGCTTGCAAGCCCTTGAGGATGGCGGCAGTGCCCAAGATGTAGACTGTCAGCGAGTTGGGGAATTGCATCACGGCATGGAGTCCTAGAGCCACGGTGACCACCGCCCATCCAGGCGACACGAAGCCTGGCCACTGGGCCTGTAGCTCCTTGCGAGTGAAGAGCCCACGGCTGGCGGCCAGACCCATGGCCGTACCACCGACCAGCAGCATCTCCAACACGCCAGAGCGGTGAGCCCAGGTCGACGTGCTGGCCGCCACGAGGCACAGGCCCATCAAGCAAGCACCGCTGATCTCGGCGCCAGGCTTGCGACCTAACCACTGCAACACTGGGGCGCACACGAGCAACACGCCGATAGGCCACAAAATGGCAAAGGACGCTGCAGCGCTTTCACCCATCACCAGGGCGGCCCACCAGCGATCGCCCACGTGGGGCCAGGCTTGTTGAGCCCAAGCTTGCTTGTCGGGGTTGCCCCATCCGCTCCACGCCATCATGGCGTTCAGACCCAAGAACAGCGCCACCAATCGGAGGCCACGGCGCGAAGCACTTGGCCCATTGGAGTCCTTTGGGACGCTCACCCACTGGCGTCCCAAGGAGTCACCCACCAGGAAGATGAAGGCGCCCGTGACGAACCTCAATGGGCGAAAAGCCTCCGGTCCCGCCTGTGAGGCAATGCTCATGGCGTGGTAGACGAGCATCAGGATCACAAGCAAGCCTTTGAGGGCTTGATGCACCTCGCGAGCGTGGGCGTTCGGTCCCACCATGGGGGGCCTCAGTCCTGACGTTGGCGAATGAGTTTGACGCCACACCGTGCAAAAATCTTTCCCAAGTGATCGCAATCGCGCATGAGCAGCTGCATGAAGATGTCATGCCGCCAAAGCCCAAGAACGGGCAGCAAGAAAGAGTAAATGGTGGCGGCCGCCACAGACTTGGCAGTGCTCCAGCTCAATAGCGACGCACGTTCTGCGTTGACCGTGCCTCGCAGCCAGGCGCGTTTTAGAAAGTAAGACCGTGTCATCCGTTGGGACGGCACGCTTTCAAACACCGCGGCCTCGTCGCACCACACAAAGGTGTCGCCACGTGCCAAGCGACGTCGAAAAAAGTCCACGTCCTCGCCCCCGGTGCGGCCCAGTCGCACGTCGAAAGGGCCCGCCTCGCCTTGCAAGCACTCGCGCCGCAACAACACGTTGCCCGTGCGCATGAGCTTGGGCTCGCCCAAGCGCTGCCCTGTCGCATGGCGCGGACGCTCGCAAAACCGCCCACGCATGATCCACCGGGGCGGAGGAGATTCGTAACGCGGCAGCACTGGGCCGAGTACCCCTTGAGCCTGGGTTTGCTCTAGCACTTCGAAATGCCTGAGCAACCAATCAGGCGCTGGCACCTCATCGTCATCAATCAGCGCAAGGAATGGACCCTGAGCCAGTTGCACGGCCCGATTGCGCGCCTTGGCGATATTGGGCTCGCTCACCCAGGCCGACTCAAAGGGCCACAGGGTGCGCCGACCAAAAGCGTGCAGGGCCACGCGGGCAGATCGTTGCGGGTCGTTGTCTACGACCACCAACTGCAGCGTGAAGCGACCGGCCGTGTCTTGCTGCTCGATCGCGCGCAGCAGGCGTGCCAACCGGTGCGGGCGGCGGTAGGTACAAATGCAAACGCTGACCATGGGCATCGTCAGCTCGTTGAGAGTCTCGTCTCGTGTGAGGCTCATGAGGCGGTCGAGAGGGGCAAGGCCTCGGTGGCGTGCACCCTGGGGTCGCTCAACAGATGTTGTTGCAGCAATTCGTAGGACCACGCCCGGTGAAGTTCGAGGGTATGGTTGGAACGTCCGTTGACGTGGTCTTGGACCATTCTTTCAAGGGAGCGACGTGGGTAGAGATTGCGATTCAATGCGAGTGGATCCAACAACACCTCGCGAAGGTGGGTTGCCAAGGGCCCTTGATACCAAGATCGAAAGTGATAGAACTTGTGACGACCCAGAACCCAACGTTGTGGATGCCACGCTCCAAGCCGGTGCAACCATGGCGCCCATGAGCGCGGCATGCCGTAGTCCATGGCGTACTCGCATTTGACCCAAAAGGTCTGCCGCCATGCGTCCAGCTGCGTGGCCAAAGAGGCGCCTCCAAGGCGAAGGCCTCGGTCCGTGGGGATGGCCGAAAGAGCAGGGGCGCCTTGGTGGATCCATTGCAAGCTGGATTGCGTGGCATGTGCGTGCAGAGATGGCGGCGCACGGTGCATCAATGCCACGATGTCGTTGTCGATGAACGGTGAGCGCAGGGTCAGTTGCGCCTCTTCCAGGGACAGTCGAACGCTGTGATGCCAGGGCAGTTGCTTGAAGGCAATGAAGTTCAGATCGGAACCCTGGCGTGCGTCTTGGTAGCGTGCCTGAGCTTCTTCAATCAGCACCGCCATGTCGGAATGCAACAGGGTGGGATCCAGACGGCGTGGGCGGAATGCCACGTGGCCCCTGAGAATTTCGGATCCCCAATTGCCAGTGAGCCTCACCGGTGAGATGTGTCGTGCCCATTGGTTGACGAAGATTTCCACCCCTCCTGAAGCATCCATCAGCCCATCGGAGGCCACCACGGCCTGAGCGGCCAGGCGAGGAAATTGGCGGAGCAGATCGGCTCCCACGGTCAGAGTTTGATGGGGCTGTCCGCTTGCGTGTGCCACTTGTCGAGCCAACTTGGCATCCGCGCATTGTCTCCAGGGTCCCGAGAACGAATAGCAGTGCAGGTCGCCCGGCTCCGCCCTCGCCCAGGCCATGAGCAAACGTCCATCCAGTCCCCCGGTCAAAGAGACGCCGACGGGCTGTGGCCCGCGAAGATAGGCAGGAACGCGCTGGGCCAAGACGCTGCACATGCGGCGGTGAAAGACACCTTCGGGCAAAGGTGGTTGTGCGTCCCAGTCGGCAGGCGAAAAGTACGCATGATGCTGAACAGGGGCCACACCGCCCCTTGTCCAAATGGAGGCCGGCGGCAATCGTTCAATGCCTTGAAACAACGTGCGATGGTCGAGCACGCAACCCATGGACAACACCTCTGACAACGATTGCAGGCTCATTGCAGGAGGATCTTGTAGGCGCGCCCGGAGCGCCCGCGCGCTGGACGCGAAGTAAAGGCCTTGCGCGGTTCGAGCCCAATGACAGGCGCCCAATCCGTATCGATCGTTGAAAAGGAGCACCAAGGGCCGACGAATATCGATGAGCAGGCCGGAAAATCGCCCGTTCAACGATTTGACAAAACCAGGTCCGATCTGTTCGTAGCGCAGCAAGGGATCGGCCGCCTCGTCTTCGAACAACTCCCCACGCAGCAACATCCCCACTGTACCCAAGGTGTTCCACCGAAGGGTGTCCGCAGTGCCAGCACCCTTCCACCATTGCACATGAAGACCACTGGCCAAGAAGGCGCGTTGGGTTTCCAGTTGAGGCCAACGGGCCACCTCTTGCGGTAAGGCCTCTGGTTCGTGGGTGAAAACGCCTGCAAACCCCATCAGGCGGTGCTCCTCACGGCTGCAGGCACCGATCTACGCCTTCCCAGGCTTCGGCCCCAGCGCAAGGCCTGCTGGCGAGCGCGCTGTTCCCACCAACGAGCCAGCCTCGAGCGCCAGTAAGCGCGCTGAGGTCTCCAGCCGCCTGCCTGCAAGTGCACCCCGTAGGATCCGAATTGATGCCAGGTGTGCGGGTCGCACACATCCTCAGGGAATAGCACGTGCACTGACTGGGCGGCTTCGGGGCCTTCTGCCCAGGTGCGCGAGACCAATCCAGGTCCGGTGGTGTCCAATACTTCGAAGTTGCTGCGTGCCCAAGAGGGAATGCGTTGCAGCATGGGCGTGACCCAATTCGGCTGTGCCTGCGCCTTGACACAATTCTGGATCAAGGCCTCCAGGAAGGGATGACCCGGCACGGCGCCAAAGGCGTAATTGCCGATTTCCCAATCCATGTCGAAGCGTTCTCGCAAGAAGGGTTGGATGGTGAGCTCTTCAAAGGGAAACACACACTGTTGAGGCAGAAGATCGTGAACGCTGCGCGCCAACAGCACATCCAAATCAAAGTAAAAGCCCCCCAAGCGATGCACCGCCAAGTAGCGAAAGAAGTCGATCCGCTGGATGGTTTTGGCAAAGCCTTCGAAGGTGCTCAGATACTGCGGATACTCCTCACTTACAAAGAGCCGCAGTTGGTCGTCGTCGAAGTACAGGTATTCAAAATCGGGGTGCAGGTGTCGAATTTGGGACACGATCGCCTGCTCCAGCAGGTCGAGATGGTGCGATTTCCCCGTCTGAATGATGCGTTTGGGGATGCCGTGGTTCATGAGGTGCCTTCCAAGGGGGTGCGTTGCCGACCTTGACGTCGCCATTGGCGAGTCCATCGAAGCACACGGCGATGCAGGGGCGCGGGCAGGCATGCGGAGGTGGTCGCAGCCAATGAGGTCCATGACGGTGAAAGCCACAGGGATCGCAAGTACCAGGCACGAGCCTGGAGAGGCTGGCATTGCAAGGCGAATTGGTGAGCAATGGCACGCCGGTTTTGGCTGCAGATCCGTTTCACCGTGCGCCGCTCATTCGGCGTTAACCCGGGCCATCTCGAAAGGCGGGCATAGACGGTCTCATTGGCCAACAAGCTGCGCCAGGGACCCCGCATGACCGGGTCACTCAAGCTCCACAGATCTGCCGGGCGGCGATGCACGTCCACCCGAGGTTCACGCACCAAGGCCAGTGGACCCTGCAGCGTCATTCGAGCGATGAGGTCGAGGTCTTCCGACAGGGTCAAGCGCTCGTGGAACCAACCCGATTGCATCACCGCGTCGCGGCGCATCAGCGTGGCGCCCAATTGCCAAGGCGGATGCGCGATGACAAATGTGAACCCGCGCTCCAGGCGCAAGAGGTTTGAAGGCAAAGGCTCGGGTGCTCCCATGCGGTGCAGAGAGTCGTCAACGCCATTGAGCGAAAAGTAGGTGGAGTGGGGACCCGCATGCCCCTGCAAATGGCAATTCGCCAACAGCATGACCAGGTCGGGCTGTTGATTCAGGTGCTGCACTTGCGAGTGCAGGTAGTCCATGTGCCATTCGTCGTCCGAGTCGATGAAGGCCAGCCATGTCCCTCTGGCACGTGCGATCCCACGATTGCGCGCGGCGGCCACGCCTGCGTTGGCTTGCGAGATGCACGTCAAGGTGGAGCCAAACCGCCTCAGCACCTGAGCGGTCTCATCCACCGAGCCATCGTCCACCACGATGAGCTCAAAGTCGCGGTGGCGTTGTTTCAAGACGCTTTCGATGGCGTGGGGCAGCCATTGGGCCCGATTGAAGGTGGGCAAGATGACGGAGACGGTGGTCATGAGGGCTCCGCAGGAGACGCCATGCGCGGCTTGACGGATTCATGCATGTGCCACGTCATGTTGGACCGACGGCCCCAGGCCCGATATTCTTCGTAAGCACCCGGTGAGGAGGGGCGTAAGCCGCGGAACATTCGAATCTGCAATGCGCGCCACCCGTCGCTAGATTTGGGTATCCACATCGCCAAGCGCAGCGACCCCGCTGCCCAAGAGGCGGGCAGCCAAGGGACACAGGCTTGGCGCCAGACCTGAAGCATCCATGGGATCAAACCCTGAATTCGACGTGCTCGCTCATGACCTTGGCACAACTGACGTAGGTCACTCCAAGTGGGTAGAGGCAGACCGTCGTGCAGGGCCCATAGCAAGCTGCGCTCCAAAATGCGCTCAGCAGGGGGTGTCCACTGTGTGCTGCGTTGTACCCAATACGCGTACGCGGCCTCTGGGATGGGGCGGATGACCAAGCCATGGCGCACCTCGTGGTCGGTGGGCACAGCAAGCAGGGCCACATCCAGGTGACGCTGCCACCCCAAGCCTGTGTGATGTTCCAGCACCTTGGGCGTCAGAGCCTCAGCCTGGCGATGCCGAAGGGCCTCGTTCCCAATCAGCTGCATGCAGGTGGCTTTGTAGGCTTGCAGATCATGCGCTCGTGTGATGACAGCATCGATGGCCAGACCATCCGTGCCATAGGGAGGAGGGCAGAACATCGGGGCCAACACCACGGGCATGCCCGCAGCGCTGGCCTCGAGCAGGGCCGTGGTGGTGCCGAAGGGGAATCCCTCTACGTACAGATCGCAACCACTGTGGAGTTGTCTCAATGCGGCTTGGGGCAAGGTGCCCAGGGTACGGATCCGACCTTGTGTGGCCTGCGCCGCGCGTTGCCATCGAGCGTCTCCTTGAAAGCCTACGGCGAGCAACACGGCATGAGGCGCGTCGTGGAGAATCTGCTCAAAGATGTGCACGAAGTCACCGACTGTGGACGGGGCGTACTTGAAGGCCGACCCCACGGTGAGCAGCACCACTTGATCGGTCTGCAAGCCCCATGCAGCTCGAGCGCGCTGTCGGGCGAGCCGAGTCCCAAGATCCTGGGTCATGGGGACAGCGTGGAGATCCGTCAATGGCGGAACTTCCAAGGGGATGGGCACACAGGCCTGATGCACGGCCCCTCGATGGACTCGGGTCCATTGCGCTTCAAGCTGAGAGCCTCGGCAATTCAAAATCAGATCGGAGGTGGTCACGCCCACCCAAAAAGCGTGGGCCGTATGGTTGACAAGGAGCACAGGAGGTCCACCGGGCTTGCCAAAGGCCACCGCACACGTGACGTCGGCCGGGTCCACATGCAAGACCACGTGGGTGGCCAAGCGGTAGGTCAAGTCGCGCACCCATTGGGCAAGGGCCATGGGCCCGCAGGAGGGTGGCGCACAATGGATCTGCCCTTGGCGTGACTCGACGGATCGGGCCAGTTCACGTGGAACTCCCAGGCTGGCGTCCAAGAGGATCACGTGGTGCACACCATGGGCTATGTCGCGGTCGATCCATCGTTGGGCCATGGCCGTTAAGCCTCCCGCGGGCAAGGCTTCGCTGAGGACATGAACACAGCTGACAGGCCATGGCGGCGCCGCTGGAGGATCGATGTCTTTCAGCACGCTCTGTGCAGCCTCTCGCAAAAATGCTTCCAAGGCGGGCCAAGCCAAGGTCCTGTTTTGTGTGGCCCTTGCGCGCGCCGCAAGGTATGCGCTGCGCAAGGCGAGATCCCAATCCTCAAGATCTGCCCAGCGGTGAGCCTCGTCCAACCATAATTGAGCCACCGCGTCGATCAAATCCAACGAGCTTGATGGGCTGTCATCTTCCTCATCAACCCGCTGACGGATGTCGGGCCGGCGGTTCATGGTGAGGCCTCCGGGATGGGCTCTGAGAACTTGACCAGATGCAGCAACCGGCGCCAAGAGAAGATAGCCACGGTGCCGGTGACCCCAGCGCCCCACACCCACGCCCAGGGTCCGGGAGCCCAGCGCCACAACGCCAACGATGCGATGGACAAGGTACCTAACGCGCAACCCGCTTGCACCACAGAACGGTCCCAAGCAAAGCCGCTGAGCTGTCTCGCAAGGGGCCATAGCAGCAGTGCCTGGAGCGCGTAGGCGGCTAGGAAGGCCATGCCGATCCCCTCCAACCCGAAAGGCTCGATCCACCACGCAGCCAATCCCACCCAAGAGACTGCCCAGACGACGTCGGTGGCCAGGAATCTCCCCTGAGCGCCTTTGGCGATGATCAGGGTGCCCATGGGCCAGGTGATGACCTTCAGGGTCATGCCCAAGCAAATCCAGCGCAAGGTGTGTGCGCCGCTGCTGAAGTCGGTGCTGTAGAACACCGTGAGCACCCATGGAGCCAAGGTCAAGGTGGCCAGCGACCCCACGCCCGACAGCAACAAGCCCATTTGAGTCTGCTCATTGACCATGCGGTTGCACAGGGCGTCGTTTCGAGATGCTCCGACGAGGCGCGGGTAAAAGTCCGCGCCCATGGCCTGAAGCACCAGACCCACATACAAGCCGCCCAAGGCCCAGGCCGCCTGAAACAAGCCCGCCTCCACCAAACTGCCGTGGCGGATCAGAATGAGCCTGACGGCATACCCAGCCCCTAAGACGACGAAACCGCTGCTCATGAAGGTCAACCCCAGGCGGACCAAGGTCTGCGTCTCACGGCGCCAGACCGGCGCCTGAACTTGAGGACGCGGCAGGACCCAAGGATGCCCATACCACCATGCGGCCCCCGCTGAGACCAGCGCCACGCCCACCAATGCCGGGGCAATGCCCTGTTGGCCCCACAGCGCCACACAGGGGACCCCGACCAATACGCTCAGCGCACTGCCCGCCGTGGCCTCCTTCGCCAAAGAGGGGATGCAACGCAGGCCTTGCAAGACGGCGCCTTGCCCGTCAGCCAGCAAGCGAAAGAACACGGCCAAACCCAGCACTGCTACGGCTGATGCATGCCCGGTGGATCCAAAAGTCCACTCAGACACCCAAGGTGAACTCACCCACAGCCCGGTGGCCCCCAACAGGGCCATGAACGCGCTGCACCACAGCAGCACATGCATGGACACCCCGAGGCGCTCGTGATCGCCCTGTGCATGGGCTTGGGCAATCTGGCGCACGCCACTGCTTTGCAAGCCCAGGCCTGCAAGATTTCGGGTCAAGTCGGCAATGGATGACAACGCGCCCATCAAGCCCATGCCTGCGGGCCCCAACAACATGGCAAAGATCTTGGTTCGCACCGCTGCCAACACCAAGTTCAGGCCGGTGGACAAGCCCATCAACGTCGAGGTCTTGAGAATGTGGCCGTAGCCCTGCGCAGCGCGTGAGGCACCCATGAGCTCTGTCATCAAGCCACCTGTTCGGGCGAGGGTGCGAGGATCGACGTCTTCACAAAGGACGACGTGTCCACCCCCATCGACGCGGCGACCTGATTCACCGCTTGGACGACCTCCCATTGGTCGGTCCTGGACAAACCCGGATACAGCGGCAACAGCACGCAGTGGTCTTGGGCTTGTTCGGAATGGATCAGTTCACCTAGGCGCCTTGCTGACGCATGAGAACTCTCACGATGGGCGCACATGATGCCGCGACGTGACCCAATGCCGTGGTCCAACAGGCCCTGCATGAACCCTCGCTGGTCCACGCCTTCAGGCAAGCGCAGGCAAAAGCTTTGCCAATTGGATCTCGTCCCCGCAGGCTCGCGAGGCAGACCGGCCTGGAGTGCGGGGGGCAGCAGTTTGCGATAGCGATCGGCAATTTCCCGACGGCGTTGCATGATGCCTGAAAGCCGCTTGAGCTGCTCACGACCGACGGCCGCCTGGATGTCGGTCATTCGGTAGTTGTAGCCCACCTTGGGGTAGCTCTCAAAGATGACTTCGCTTGCGCCGTGGCGTACCGTGTCGGGTACGCTCATGGCATGTTGTCGCAGCTCGCGAAATTGGCGATCCCAAGCGGGGTGCTTGGTGGTCAACATGCCACCGTCACCGGTACTGATGACTTTGCGGGGATGCAGTGAAAAGCAAGCCACATCACCGTGCGGCCGGCCGATGCGCTCCCATTGGCCGTTCCATAAAATTTCACTGCCCAAGGCGCAGGCTGCATCTTCCACCAACGGCAGTCCATGCCGTTTTGCCAGCAGCGAAAGTGCCGCCAAGTCGCAGGGCAGACCCATTTGGTGCACACACAAGATGGCCCGAGTGCGCACGGTGATGGCTTGCTCCACTTGCGTGGGATCCAGATTGAACGTGCGGGGGTTGATGTCCACAAACACCGGCGAAGCACCCAGGTAACGGATGGCATTGGCCGTAGCCACGAACGAATGGCTGGCGGTGATCACTTCATCGCCAGCCTGCACGCCCGCCACCAAGAGCGCCAAGTGCAAGGCATTGGTGCAGTTGGAGACGGCGCAGGCATAGGGCGCATTGACCGCTTGGGCAAATTCCGACTCAAAGGCTTCCACTTCTGGACCTTGGGTGATCCAGCCACTCAAAATCACTCGGCGAGTGGCCTCGGCCTCGGCTTCGCCCATCAATGGTTGGGTGATGGGGATCATGCGGCCACCTTCTTCATCGCCAAATCCTCTCGACCCGCTTGCCACCAGCGAACCAACCGGCTCAGGCCTTCTCTCAGGTCGACTTCGGCCTTGAACCCCAACTGCTGAGCTGTTCGTCGCACATCGGCGAGTCGCCGGGTCACCGGGCTGATGCTTCGGGCCTCTTGATAGGTGGGATGACAGGTGCTTTGCATCACCTGGAGCAAGGTATGCACCAGATCGTTCAAACTGGTTTCTTCACCACTGCCGATGTTGAACACACCGGTTTGCAATTCGCTGCGCAGTGCGGCGACATTGGCTCGAGCCACATCGTCGATGTACACAAAGTCCAGCGTCTGTTGCCCGGTGCCCTGGACGATCGGAGCTTCTCCCGCGGCAATGCGTTCCATCCAACGCACCAGCACCTCGGTGTACTTGCCATGGGTGTCCATGCGCGGGCCGTAGACGTTGAAATATCTCAAGGCGATGCCAGGTAGACCATGCATGACGTGATAGGACTTCATCAGCCCTTCGAGCATCACTTTGCAGGCGCCGTACCAGGTGTCGTTGTTCCAAGGGTGGTGCGACTCCGGCGTGGGGAAGACATCTGCCTGCCCATAGACAGACGCCGATGAGGCCGCCACCACTTTGCGAACCTGGGCTTCGCGAGCAGCTTCGATGACATTGAAGCTTCCATCGCACATCACTTGCAAGGCCTCTCGAGGGTCGGCTGCACAGGCGGTGATGCGTAGCGCCGCCAGATGCACCACCGCATCCACGCCTGTCATCGCGCGGCGCAGGGCCTCCATGTCGCGAATATCGCCATGCAACCATCTGAGCCGCCGGTCTTTGAAGGCTTGGTTTAGGTGGGACAGTTGCCCTCGAACCAAGTTGTCCAGCACCGTGACCTGGGCCACGGGGTATTTGAGCAACTCGTCCACGGTCGCTGATCCAATCAGTCCGCACCCTCCAGTCACCAACACGTGCGCCTCATCCAGTTTCATCGGTTCTCGCTTTCCATTCCGTTGCACAGATCTGCGTCACACACCACCTGACCCTCGCCATACCACGGCGACGGTTCGAGCCAATAATTTCAAGTCACCCCAGAGAGAACAGTTCGACGCGTAGTGCAAATCCATGCGCACCATGTCTTCGAAGGGCACACGACTGCGCCCCTCCACCTGCCACAAGCCGGTCAGTCCAGGCTTGGCACGCCTCAAGCGCTGCATGTGCCAAGGCTGGTATTGCGCCACCTCATAGGGCAGGGCAGGTCGAGGGCCTACCAAGCTCATGTCGCCCCGTAAGACATTGAACAGCTGTGGCAGTTCATCGAGGCTTGTCTTGCGCAACCACCGGCCCACCTGCGTCACGCGTGGGTCGCTTTGCAGCTTGAAGGCCGTCGTGGGTGACCCGTCTGACCCTTGAATGAAGTGGGACACGTACTCGCGATGCACGGTGTCATCGCACTGTGTATTCATCGTTCGAAACTTATAAAAAGTGAAGGGGCGTGCATGCAACCCCACGCGCTGCTGCGCAAACAAGGCCGGCCCCGGCGAGCTCATTCGAATGAGCATGCTCAAAAAAATCATCAAGGGGCTGAAAAAGGTCAGCAGGAAAAGTGCACCCACCACATCCAAGGGTCGCTTCAGGGCATAGCCGATGGGAGCGTCTAGGTTTGGGAGTTCTTGAGACCAATGCGTCATGGCCTGGCAGTTCATCACGCCCTTGGATGCGAGGAAATCCCCATGGGTAGGGGGAGATTCCGGGGGCTCTCAATGAGCCTGGACGATGTTCCATGCGTTGGCGCAGCTTAAGGTGGTCGCCTTTCGGGTCCAAGTGATCAGTACGGTTTGCCTGCCATGAATTTCATTTCACGAATCACGAATCTTTGTGCGGGGGCCTCCTGTGTGCTGCTGGCAGCTTGCGGAGGCGGTGGGAGTTCAGAGCCTCTCAATGCGGTGCCTGTTGCAGGCGGCTCATGGCCTCGAGCGCTTGCATGGAGCGCCGTCCCAGACATGGGTGTGGCCTCCAACCTGTCGGGCGTGAGCCGCATGGCCATGTCACCCAACGGGATGTCAGTGGCTGCGCTGAGTGCCATGCCTGCCCAAGTGAGCGTGATCGATGTCACGTCCCATCGAACGACGCAGCGTCTTCGGCTGCCCTTAAGCACCCGCCCGGTGGGAGCGAGCTTCTTGCCCAACGGCACACACTTGGTCGTGGTGGGCCGTGACAGCGTGGCGCAGGTCTGGAACCTCTCGCGGGGCACGTTAGAGGCGCAATTGCGTGGTCATGCACAACCGGTTCGAGCCTTGGCCTCTAACCCGCAGGGCAACCGTCTGGCGACGGTGGGGGAAGACAGTCGCCTGCTGGTCTGGGACACCACCCAAGGCCGGCTGTTGCATGTCTGGCCCGCCGTCTCGGAGAGGGTGGCATCCTTGGCTTACAGCAGCGATGGCAGGCTCTTGGCCGTGGCGGGAGGAAGTCCTCGCATTCGTGTGCTCGATGCACAAGGGGGCCGGCTGGTTCAAATTTTGACGGCGCCCATGGCCGACGTGGGCTTGGCGGTCTTCAGCGCTGACGGTCGGTGGCTGGCAGGGGTTTCTGCAGCATCCGCAAGTGGTGCGACGAACGCTGACACGGAGCGCTCGGGCCGGGTGGCCCTGTGGTTCAGCGACGCCCAGACTCGCCCTTATCAGGACCTGCCGACGTCGCTGCTCATGCACCCAGGCGTACGCGCCGTCGCCTTCAGTGCGGACAGTCGAAGCCTGGTAAGTGGCGGCGATGACGGTGTCCTGCGGTGGTGGGACTTGGCCACAGGGCAATCGTTGCGCACCTTTAGCGCCGGACCCGCAGGCATCAATGCGGTGGCCTTTGTCCCCGGCTCGAGCCGCACGGTGATGACGGGGCTCCAGGACCATCGAGTGGTTTTTTGGGACCTGCTGACAGGAGAGAAGGATGTGGCGATCCAGGATGCAGCCCATGACCAGTGAGACCATCGATTTGCAGCACGCCAAGAGGGTTCCGTCAACCCGTGGGGGCCTGCCTGGATGGCGCGGGTCATGGCGCTGGTGGCTCACCGCCTTGTTGTTGCTGGGCTTGGTGTGGTCCTCCCGCAGTCCCGGTGCGGGGCCGGCTGATGGACCTGGGGGGCCGGTGCTGGTGGTGGTGTCATCTTCGAGCCCATTCAGCACCTACCATGCCGAGATTCTCCGCACGGAGGGCTTGAATGCCTTCTCCGTGGCTGATGTGTCGACGCTGTCGGCCAGCCTGCTCGCGCCCTACGACACGGTCTTGCTTGCCAAGACCCCATTGACAGCCTCACAAGTATCCGTGCTTGCCAACTGGGTGAACGCTGGAGGTCAGCTCATCGCCGTCGCACCTGACCCTCAGTTGGCACCACTCTTAGGTTTGACGCCTGTGGGAACACGACTGTCTGAGGCCTACTTGCAGATCGACACCATGCGTGCACCGGGCGCTGGGCTGGTGCCGCAAACCCTGCAATTTCATGGCTCGGCCGATCGCTACCAGCTGAGCGGCGCGACGGCTCTCGCCACGCTCTACAGCGATGCCTCCACACCCACCACCCACCCCGCCCTGAGCTGGCGCTCGGTGGGGGCAGGGCAGGCGGCAGCCTTCACCTACGACCTGGCCTATTCCATCGTGACCACACGCCAAGGCAATCCGGCCTGGGCCACACAAGAGCGAGATGGTTACAGCCCGGTGCGCAGCGATGACAAGTTCTTCGGTCGTTCCACCGCAGACCCACAACCCGACTGGGTGGATGCCAATCGTTTGGCCATTCCACAGGCCGATGAGCAACAACGGCTGCTGGCTAACTTGATTCAGTGGATGAATCGTGCCCGCAAGCCCCTGCCCAGATTTTGGTACTTCCCCAACGGCAGCAAGGCCGTGGTCATCATGACAGGTGACGACCACGGCAATGGAGGCACCTTGGGCCGGTTTGACCAATTCCGGGCGGCGAGCCCCGTGGGCTGCTCGGTGGCCGACTGGACTTGTGTGCGCGGGACGTCCTACATGTATCCCTACACGCCCGTCACGGCGGCTCAGGCCCTGGCCCAAGAGGCGGATGGCTTTGAGGTGGGCGTGCACATCAATACAGGTTGCGCCGACTACACCGCGGCGTCGCTCGAAGCCCAATACACGCAGCAACTCCAAGACTGGTCTGCGAAGTTTGTAGGCCTGTCGGCGCCCTCGACCCAACGTCACCACTGTGTGGTGTGGAGCGATTGGGCCTCTGGCGCGACCGTTCAGCGTGCCCATGGCATGAGGCTGGACACCACCTACTACCACTGGCCTCCGTCTTGGGTCCAGGACGTGCCAGGTGTCTTTACCGGATCGGCCATGCCCATGCGATTTGCCTCTCTCGATGGCAAGCTCATCGATGTCTATCAAGCCGCCACGCAAATGACCGATGAGTCCGGGCAAACCTATCCCTTTACCGTGGATACCTTGCTCGATCGCGCCATGGGTCCCTTGGGGTATTACGGCGCTTACACCGTCAACGCGCACACCGATCTGGTGACCTCCGATGTGGCCACCGCCGTGGTGGCTTCCGCTCAGGCCCGCGGTGTGCCTGTGGTGTCGGCCCGGCAAATGTTGCAGTGGTTGGACGCGCGCAATGCGTCGACTTTCACCTCGATGGTGTGGAATGGCTCGTCATTGACCTTCAATGTGGTGGCCGATACCGCCGCCCGCGGTCTGCGCGGTATGGTCCCTGTATCCTGGAACGGGCAAACCTTGAGTGCCATTCGCCGAGGAACCTCCACGGTGCCTTACACCGTGGCCACCATCAAAGGCGTGGACTATGCGTTCTTTTCCGCGTTGAGCGGCGCGTACGAAGCAGCCTACGCCATGGTGGTCACGCCACCTCCGTCCACCGACCCTTGCCCCTGCACGGGGTGGTCGTCGTCCAGCTCGCCGGCCATCGCCTCTTATCCTGACCCCGGTGCCGTAGAACTCGGCGTTCGATTCACTTCCGATGTGGCGGGCTACATCACCGGCATTCGTTTCTACAAGGGCGCCAACAACACCGGAACCCACCGAGGCAGTTTGTGGACGGCGTCTGGGCAGCTCCTGGCCACCGCACTGTTTTCCTCAGAAACCGCCAGCGGCTGGCAAGAGGTGAGTTTCTCCACGCCCGTGGCCATCAGTGCCAACACCGTCTACGTGGCCTCTTACTTCGCGCCCAAGGGCGGCTATGCCGTGGACACGGGCTACTTTGCCACCGCCGGCGTCGATCGCGCGCCCCTGCATCTGCTCAAAGACGGTGACTCGGGCGGCAACGGCTTGTATACGTACAGCGCCACCTCCACGTTTCCGGTGTCTACATTCAAGTCCAGCAATTACTGGGTGGACGTGAGCTTTAAGACCACCGTCACGCCACCTCCCATCCAAGGTGCATGCTCGGCGCCCGCCAATGCCATCATGGCCGAGAACTGCCTCCCCGGCAGTCCTGCCAGTCAATGGGATGTGGCGGGCTCAGGAGACCCCACGCTGCAGGGCTTTGCCACGCAAATCAGCGTCAACCGTGGCGGCTCCGTGGTGTTCAAGGTCAACACCACGGCGTCTGCCTACCGATTCGACATCTATCGCCTGGGCTACTACGGGGGTGCAGGTGCTCGATGGGTGGCCACGGTCCAGCCCAGCGCTTCATTGCCCCAAACACAACCCGCGTGCCTCAACGACAGCAATACCGGCCTCATCGATTGCGGCAATTGGGGCGTGTCAGGCACTTGGACTGTGCCGGCCACCGCCGTCTCGGGCATCTATTTGGCGCGCTTGGTTCGGCCAGACACTGGGGGGGCCAGCCACATTGTCTTTGTGGTGCGTGACGATGCCAGCACCTCAGACATCCTGTTCCAAACCTCTGACACCACCTGGCAGGCCTATAACACTTTTGGCGGCAACAGCTTGTACACCGGGTCACCGGCGGGGCGCGCCTACAAGGTGAGCTACAACCGGCCCTTCAATACCCGTTCGGTGGACAACGGACAAGACTGGCTGTTCAATGCCGAGTACCCCATGGTTCGTTGGTTGGAAGCCAATGGTTACGACGTGAGTTACTTCAGCGGCGTCGATGCCGACCGCTATGGCGCGCTCATTCGTAACCATCGCGTGTTCTTGTCGGTCGGGCATGACGAGTACTGGTCGGCGACACAGCGTGCCAATGTAGAAGCTGCCCGAAACGCCGGCGTCAGTTTGGCCTTCTTGGGTGGCAACGACATGTTCTGGAAGACCCGTTGGGAGCCCAGCATCGACTCGAGCTTGGCTGCAGCCCGCACTTTGGTCTGCTACAAGGAAACTCACGCCAATGCCAAGATCGACCCCACCTCGGTGTGGACCGGGACCTGGCGTGACGCACGGTTCTCACCACCGGCCGATGGGGGGCGACCTGAGAATGCGGTCATCGGCACCCTCTTCATGGTCAATGACGGCGCCACCACGGCCATCACGGTGCCGGCTGCCGACGGCTTGCTGCGCCTGTGGCGCAATACGACGGTGGCCAAGTTAGCGTCGGGCACGGTGGCCACCTTGCCTTCAGGCACTTTGGGCTATGAGTGGAACGTCGATCTCGACAATGGCGCGCGCCCACCGGGGCTGATGCGCCTGTCCACCACCACGGTGGCCAACGCGCCCCTCTTGCTGGACAACGGCAGCACCTATGGCAGCGGCACGGCCACCCATTCGCTCACGCTGTACCGCCACTCCAGTGGTGCTCGCGTGTTCAGCGCGGGCTCGGTGCAGTGGGCCTGGGGGCTCGATGCCACGCACGACCGTTCAGGCACACCGGCCGACGTACGCATTCAACAAGCCACCGTCAACCTCCTGGCTGACATGGGTGCGCAGCCTCGCACGCTGCAAACGGGCCTCGTGGCCGCAGCGGCGTCCACTGACAATACGGCACCCACGTCCGCGATCACTTCACACGCATCCGGTACGGTGGTGGCGGCGGGTCAGTCCTTGACGCTGAGCGGACGGGCGGTGGACGCTGGCGGGGGCGTGGTGGGTGGGGTGGAGCTGTCCGTCGACGGCGGCCAAACGTGGCGCCGTGCCGAGGGGCGTGAGACTTGGTCCTACACCTTCACGCCACAAGCGGGTGCCACGATGAACGTGCGTACACGTGCGGTGGATGACAGCGGCAACCTGGAGGTGCCCGGTGCCGGCATCACGCTCACCACTTCGGCCCTCAACTGTCCTTGCACCTTGTGGTCTGCGAACACCCTGCCTCTTACGGCGGCCAGTGCTGACACCGCAGCGGTCAACCTTGGGGTGCGCTTCGTGCCTCAGCAAAATGGCTTCATCACGGGCGTGCGCTTTTACAAGGGCGCCACCAACACCGGCACCCACGTGGGCGGTTTGTGGAGCGCCACGGGTCAACTGTTGGCATCCTCTACCTACACGGCAGAGTCGACCACCGGCTGGCAGGAGGTGAGCTTTGCATCCCCTGTGGCGGTCACTGCGGGCACCACCTACGTGGCTTCGTACTTTGCACCCAATGGACATTACGCGGCCGACTACAACGGCTTGGCCACCGCCACGGTCAATGGCCCCCTTATAGCGCCGGCCGACGGCAATGCAGGCGGCAATGGCCTGTACCGCTACGGCACGGGCCTCGCCTTCCCCAATGCCAGCTACCGAGCGACCCAGTATTGGGTGGATGTGGTGTTCATGCCAAGTGTGCCGACAGTGCCGACTGTGCCGTGACCGAAATCGTTGCACCCTCATGAGCCAACAACCGGGCCTTGCGATCCAGCCCCCCGGCATAGCCCGTCAACAGGCCGCCCTGTCCCAGCACGCGGTGGCACGGCACGATCAGGCTCACCGGGTTTCGTCCGACCGCGGCGCCCACTGCACGCACGGCTCGCGCCGACCCTACCTGATGCGCCAGGGCGCCGTACGTGGTGGTGGCGCCCGGAGCAATGTGCAGCAAGGCCGCCCACACGGTTCGTTGAAAGTCGGTGCCCCGCAGGTCGAGGGGCGGGGTGCGGTGCGAGGGTCCTTGGGGGCTCCCAAACCCCTGAAGCCCCTGGAGCCAGTAATGGTCTAACCAAACACGGGCGGCGCGCAGGTGCGGGTGGTGAGGCGGGTCGTGAGGATCTTGCGGCACGCGCAGTGGCCCTGGGTGGTGCGCTTGACCATCAAACCACAGTCCCGCCAGGCCGTCGGGCGTGGCCAGGGCCGTCATGGGCCCCAAAGGTGTGGTCAGGCGGCACTGGGCGCTGCCGGAGGGCAGGGACTGAAATTTCTTCATGAGCAAAGCTCGATGACGAGACCTGCCTAGAATGCCATGGTTTGCGTCATCTGCAGGCGCTGGCCTGTGCTCGTTGTATGAAAACCCACGCTTCCGTCTTCAAGGCTTATGACATCCGCGGCATCGTCGGCCAGACCATCGACGAGTCCTTTGCCGAACACTTGGGTCGTGCCTTCGGATCTGAGGCCGTGGCTGCCGGTCAACGAGCGGTGGCCGTGGGCCGCGACGGTCGCCTGTCGGGCCCGAGTCTGGCCGCAGCGCTCATCAAGGGCTTGGCGTCAACGGGGTTGGACGTGGTGGACCTGGGAGCGGTCACCACTCCGATGTTGTATTACGTCGCGGCCACGCGCACTCAGCACGGGTGCCAATCGGGCATCCAAGTCACGGGCAGCCACAACCCCAAGGACTACAACGGTTTCAAGATGGTGCTGGCCGGTCGTGCCATTTACGGCGATGACATCCAAAAGTTGCGCCAACGCATCGAGCAAGAAGACTACGTGCGGGCCTCAGGCCGCACGGCGAGCATGAATATCCTCAAGGAGTATGTCCATCGCATCGCCAGTGACTGCAAGCTCGCACGTCCCATGAAGATCGTGGTGGATTCGGGCAACGGCATTCCCGGCGCCTCATCGCCCAAGGTCTTGAGAGCCTTGGGTTGCGAAGTGATCGAGATGTATTCCAAGGTCGATGGCAATTTCCCCAACCATCACCCCGATCCCAGCAAGCCAGAAAACCTGGCCGAGCTCATCCACAAGGTCAAGACCACCGATGCCGAACTGGGCCTGGCCTTTGACGGCGATGGTGACCGATTGGGGGTGGTGACCAAAGATGGGCAGATCATCTTTCCCGATCGACAGCTCATGCTGCTGGTCAAGGACATCCTCAAGCGCAACCGCGGGGGTACAGTGATCTTCGACGTCAAGTGCAGCCAACGCCTGGCTCCTACCATCCGTGCCGCAGGAGGGGTACCCCTCATGTGGAAGACGGGGCACTCCCTGATCAAGGCCAAGATGAAGGAAATCGGCTCACCCATTGCGGGGGAGATGAGCGGACACATCTTCTTTGGAGAACGCTGGTACGGATTCGACGACGCCACGTACACCGCGGCCCGTGTGCTCGAAATTCTTTCGCGGTTCAAAGATCCCAGCCGGGTGCTCAATGCCTTGCCTAACGGATATTCCACGCCGGAGCTCAACGTGCCTTGTGCCGAGGGCGAGCCAAAGCTTGTCGTGGAGGCGCTGCAGCGTACGGCCCGATTCCCAGGTGCTGAGGTGTCCACCATTGATGGCGTGCGTGCCGACTACCCCGATGGTTTTGGCCTTATCCGGGGTTCCAACACCACGCCAGTGCTGGTGCTGCGCTTTGAAGGCCAGACTTCGGCAGCGCTCGAACGTATTCAATCCGACTTCATGGCCGCCCTTCGGCGTGTGAAGCCGGATGCTCGCATTGAATCGGCGGCTCACTGAGTCGGGTGTCGTCCCCATTTCCCCTCTGACCTATCCATTGACCTCACCTCATCGCGTGTCCTGGCTGATCCGCTCGGTCTATTCCACGGCATGGCGTCTGTTCACGCCGCTCTATTTCGCACGCCTGTGGTGGCGAGGGATCGTAGAGCCGGAATACCGTGCCCATTGGGGCGAGCGACTGGGGCTCCGCCAGGTTGCTGCGACGGCTCATGCGGACGGCGGGAGCCTGTTGCATTCAATGCGGTTAGATTGGCTCTGGCTCCATGCGGTCTCGCTGGGTGAGGCCCGCGCCGCGGCGTCTCTGTTGGAGGCCTTGAGGGCCGCTCGCCCGGGGCTGCGTATCTTGCTCACCCACAGCACCGCCACGGGCCGTGAAGCGGGGCGTTCGCTTTTGCACCCGGGTGATGCACAAGCATGGTTGCCCTACGACACGCCTGGCGCTGTCCGCCGATTCTTGCAGGCCTGGCAGCCGCGGGTGGGGGTGCTGATGGAAACTGAAGTGTGGCCCAACCTGTTGCATGAGGCCCAGGCGAGAGGCCTGCCCATGGTGCTTGCCAACGCGCGTCTGTCAGACAGGAGTTTGTGCAAGGGGCGCCGATGGCACCTCCTTTTAGCGCCTGCCGTACAGAGTTTGAGCGCTGTCCTGGCGCAAACCGAAGACGATGCGCAACGCCTGCGGACCTTTGGGTCCCGTTCGGTGCATGTGTGTGGCAATCTTAAGTTCGATGTGATGCCTGGGCCGGCCTTGTTGGCGCAAGGGCGTGCCTGGCGCGAACCCACGGCGGATCGTTCAGCCCGGCCGGTCGTACTCGCTGCCAGCACCCGCGAGGGCGAAGAAAGTCCGCTGTTGCAAGCCTGGTTGACCTTGCCCGTCCCTCGCCCGTTGTTGCTGCTGGTGCCGCGTCACCCACAACGTTTTGACGAGGTGGCCGCGCTCGTGGCGCAAGCGGGCTTGTCCCTGTGGCGACGCTCGAGCTTCGGTGCGGCCGTGGCGGTGCAAACCACACTCACACTGCCCGTTCAGGCCCAGCAAGCCGACGTGTGGTTAGGCGACTCCATGGGAGAGATGCCCATGTATTACGCGGCTTCGCACATTGCCTTGTTGGGCGGAAGCTTTGCGCCGCTTGGAGGGCAAAATCTGATCGAGGCGGCGGCCTGTGGGTGCCCCATCATCTTGGGGCCGCACACTTTCAACTTTGCACAAGCGGCCGAGCAAGCCCTGGCGGCGGGTGCCGCATGGCGGGTCGCAGACTTCCAAGAAGGCGTGAGGCTGGCGTCAGAAATAGCCCAAGGGGCGTGCGACCTGGCGCTCACCGCATCGTCACATCCGGCAGCCGTGCAAGCCTTGTTGTTTGCGCAGGCCCATCGCGGTGCGGCGCAGCGTCAAGCCGCAGCGATTTTGGATTTATTCGAGCCGCGGGGCAGGTCAGAGGTTTGAGCAGTGCGTGGAGCGCTCAGGGCTTGAGCAGCGTGTTCACCGCGCGCACATCGTCGCCTTTGAGTTGTCCGGCGGCCTGACGCAGCTTCAAGCCGCCCACGATCACCTCGTATCGGGCTTTGGCCAAATCCCGCTGAGTTTGGAACAACTGGGTTTGCGAGTTCAGCACGTCCAAATTCACGCGCACACCTACTTTGTAGCCCAACTGAGTTGCTTCCAGGGCCAACTTGGTAGACGCCTCCGCAGCCTCTAGGGCCTTGACTTGGGCAAGCCCTGACTGCACGCCAAAGAAGGCCTGACGCGTGGCTTGGGCCACCGTGCGGCGCGCTGCCTCCAAGTCATTGCGTGCCTTGGTCTCCAACACCAGCGTTTCCTTGATGCGGTTGTCCATGCTGCCGCCGCTGTAAAGGGGCCAGTTCAACTGAAGCGCCAAGGAATTGGTGTGGGTGACACCCCGCACACCTGAAACGGCCAGCGAACTGCCCGCGGCACGCGATGCCGCCACGGTGCCCACCGCGTCCACGGTAGGCATTTCAGCGGCCCGTGCACGTTCGATCTCCAGTTGTGCCACCTCGAGGGCCACACGCGCCTTGCGCACGCCAGGGTGGCTGGCCTCGGCCTGCGACACCCACACCTCAGAATCGGCCGGTACGGTGGCGGGCAGTGCTACCGGTGTGGCCAGACCTTGCGGGGTCACGCCCGTTCTGCCCACCAGTTGGTCGAGTGCGATGCGCTTGGTTCGCAAATCGTTGTCAGCGGCAATTTCTTGAGCCGAAGCCAAGTCAAAACGTGCTTGGGCTTCGCGGGTGTCGGTGATGGTGGCCGTGCCCACTTCAAAATTGCGCTTGGCCGAGGCCAGCTGCTCGGTGATAGCCGCCTTGTTGGCTTTGGACGTGGCCAAGGCATCTTGGGCGGCCAACACGTCAAAGTAGGCCTGGCTCAGGCGAACAATCAAATCTTGTTCCGCGGTATCCAAATCGGCTTGGGCTGCCACCAGACTCTTGCGGGCTTGCTCAATGACGGCGTCGTTACCCTTGTTGAAAAGCGCATAGCGCCCCACCACAGACGCTGTCACGGGGTTGGTATCGCCGCTGCCAATCTTGGGCGCTTTGAGTTGTGTGGCAGTGGCACTGCTGGCGACCGCCACCGAGCCTTTGTTCAGGCCTTCAGACTGGGCGACACGAAATTCGGCCGATTCGGCCAAAGCCTTGGCGGCCAAGTAGGCGGCATCGTATCCGCGGGCTGCGTCGTACAGGGCCTGGAGGCTCTGGGCGTGTGTGGCATGGCCCGCCGCGGCCAAGGCCAGTACGAGCGAAAGTTTCGGAAACGTCAGCCGCATGGATGAACCTTCAACAAAAGGTGAATTAGAACTTGAAAGCTGGGGTCGACGGAAAGTTTTGCAAGCGAGGGGCCACCGTTTCAAACACCACCTCTTGCGACCACGCATTCTGCCCCGATCGGGTGAACACCGTGGCCTGCATGATGGGCAGCTGCCCCACGATGGCGGCCAAGCGTCCCCCCACCCGCAATTGGTCAAGCAGCGCTTGCGGCACCTGGGCCACCGATCCCGAAAGCAAAATCACGTCGAACGGGCCCGATGACGGGAGGCCGCCCTCACCATCCGCTTGCACGACCTGCACCTTAGAGAATCCTGATCGCTGCAAGTTGGCACGTGCCATCGCCGCAAGCTCAGGGTGGATCTCTACCGTGGTGACCTCGGCGGCACGACGCGCCAGCAAGGCTGCCATGAAGCCCGACCCCGTACCGATTTCCAGGGCGCGCTCATGGTGCTGCACTTTCAGTTCCTGCAGTAACTTGGCTTCGATCTTGGGCTCGAGCATGCACGCACCTTGGGGTGCACCGGGCAGTAGCGGCACCTGGGTATCGGCAAAGGCCAGGGCGCGCAGCGCTGGCGGCACGAAGTCTTCACGGCGGATGCTGCCCAAGATGGAAATGACGGCCGGATCCAGCACTTCCCAGGGGCGGATCTGCTGCTCGATCATGTTGAAGCGGGCCAGTTCAAGATTCATGATGTGAAACCTCTCAAGGAACCCATAAAACCCCTCGAATTTTAATGAGTGGACTGTCGGGGCCCTGACGAGCTCGCTCCAGCCGTTGATGCAGGCGCCAGACCCAAGCGCCTGCGCACCCAGGCCCCCAAGTCGTCCAGGTAGCCGTAAATCACCGGCACCACCACCAGCGTCAGCACCGAAGAGGTGATCACGCCGCCGATCACCGCCTGCCCCATGGGCGCACGTTGCTCGCTGCCCTCGCTCAGCGCGAAAGCCAATGGCACCATGCCAAACACCATGGCCAAGGTGGTCATGAGAATCGGACGCAATCTCACCCGGGCCGCCTCCAGCAGTGCGGCTGCCCGCTCCATGCCTTGGTCACGCGCCCGGTTGGCAAAGTCCACCAACAAAATCGCGTTTTTGGTGACCAGGCCCATCAGCATCACCACGCCGATGATGGAAAACAAGTTCAGCGTGCTCCCAAACAGAATCAAAGCACCCACCACACCGATGAGGGTCAATGGCAGCGAGGCCATCAGGGCCACGGGCTGCAGGTAGCTGCGAAACTGCGATGCCAAGATCATGTAGATGAACACCACCGCCAAGGCCAGCGCCTGAAGCGCGTAGCCAAAACTCTCTTGCATGTCCTTGGTGGAGCCGCCGAAGCGATAGGCATAGCCCGGTGGCAGTGGCGTCGCTTCCAGCACTTTCTTGATGTCTGCGGACACCTCACCCAAAGCCCGGTTGGCGTTGTTGGCAGTGATCTCCACCTCGCGGTTGAGATCGCGCCGATTGATCTGGTTTGCGCCCAGGCCGGGCACCAAATCGGCCACTTGCGTCAAACGCACCAAGCGCGCGCTGCCATCGGCGTTGACTCCGGATGCGATGCTCATGCGCGTGAGGTCGTCCAGGCTGTCGCGTCGATCGGGTGCCAAACGCACCTTGATGTCGGCCGTCTGGTCGCTGCCCGATTGCCATTGGCCCACCGTGTCACCGGCCACCAGCCCGCGCAAGGCGTTGGTGATGGCTCCCACAGACAAGCCTGCGTCGGCCGCCGCATCGCGACGCACATTCACACCGATCGTCGGCTTGTTGGCCTTCAAGCTGGTGTCCAGGTCTTTGACGCCAGGGACGTTCTGAATTTGGGCCGTGAGGCGACGGGTCAGGCGGTCTAACTCACCCAGGTCAGAGCCTTGAATGGACACGGAAATTGGCTTGGTGCCGCCGATGGTGTCGAGCAGACCGACATGGGTGACGGTGATGCCAGCAATGGACGCCAGCCGGTCACGCATGGGTTGTGTCAATTGATCCACGTTGCGCTGGCGGTCTACCCGGTCCACCAGGCGCACGTAGGTGCTCGCATAGATGCGCCCTTGCGCCGCGCCGGTATTGATCGTGGTGACCGTGTACTTCACCTCGGGGAACTCTCGCAGTGCGGCATCTACCTGGCGAGCCCGCGCCTCTGTGAGCTCGATGGACGAACCCACCGGCGTGTAGAAGTTGACCGTGGTCTCCGAAAAGTCGGCGCGGGGCACAAACTCGGTACCCATCAAGGGCACCAAGGCCACCGCACCGATCAGAGTGCCCACGGCCACACTCAGTGTGGACTTGCGATGTTCGAGCGACCATGCCAGCACCTGCACGTATTGTTCACCCAAGCGGTGTTGCGCCCGGTCGAACCAGTGGGTGATGCGACCCAAGGTGTGGTCGTACCAGCCGCGGGGCACAAAGGGTTGGCCCTCGCGATCAATGGCGGGGTCGTGCCAGATCGAACTCAGCATAGGGTCGAGCGTGAAGCTCACAAACATCGAAATCAGCACCGCCGCCACGATGGTGATGCCGAACTCGTGGAAGAACTTGCCGATGATGCCT
>CAZCJB010000012.1:0-29133 GCA_964498795.1 uncultured Rubrivivax sp.
AGACCTTCTAGGCGCAGGGTGGGTTGACCCACGCCGACGGGAACGCTTTGGCCTTCCTTGCCGCACATGCCCACGCCGGAGTCCAGCGACATGTCATTGCCGATCATCGTGACACGCGTGAGGGCCTCGGGGCCATTGCCCACCAGGGTGGCGCCCTTGACGGGATATTGGATCTTTCCGTTTTCAACCCAGAACGCCTGACTGGCGGAGAACACGAACTTACCATTGGTGATGTCCACCTGGCCACCCCCGAAATTGGTTGCATAAAGCCCGCGCCGGATGCTGGCCACAATCTCTTCGGGCGCTGTCTTGCCACCCAACATGTAGGTGTTGGTCATGCGCGGCATGGGCACGTGCGCATAGCTTTCCCGGCGGCCATTGCCGGTGGCCCGAACCCCCATGAGGCGGGCATTGAGCCGATCTTGAAGGTAGCCTCGCAAGATGCCGTCTTCAATGAGCACATTGCGCTGAGACGCACACCCTTCATCATCGACGTTCAGAGAGCCTCGGCGATCGGGCAAGGTGCCATCGTCGAGCACGGTGACGCCGCGTGCGGCCACTCGCTGGCCGATGCGACCTGCGAACACGCTGGAGCCCTTGCGGTTGAAGTCTCCCTCCAGACCGTGGCCCACGGCTTCATGCAGGAGCACGCCAGGCCAGCCCGGGCCTAACACCACGGTCATTTCGCCCGCAGGCGCGGGGCGGCTGTCGAGATTGATCAACGCGGCCTGAACAGCCTCATCGACATAGCGTTGCAACACCTCGTCGGTGAATGTCTCCAATCCAAAGCGGCCGCCTCCGCCACCCGTGCCCACTTCGCGCCGGCCCTGGTGTTCGGCGATGACCGTCACGCTCACGCGCACCAAGGGACGGACGTCGGCGGCCCGTGTGCCATCGGCGCGCGCCACCAGCACCACGTCGTACTCGGCGGCCACCCCGGCCATCACCTGGGCCACGCGCGGGTCCTTGGCGCGTGCCATGCGCTCCACTTTCTCGAGCAACGCCACTTTGCCTGCGCTGTCCAGGGTGCTGATGGGGTCTACTACACCATACAGTTGGCGTGTGCTGGCCACTTTGATCCGGGGGCCCACACGCACCCGCCGTTGCTGCCCGGCAGCCGCGATCGTGCGCACCGTGCGTGCAGCATCCAACAAAGACGCTTGCGATAAATCGTCCGAGTAGGCGAAGGCAGTCTTTTCGCCAGCGACTGCGCGCACGCCCACGCCTTGGTCGATGCTGAAGCTGCCGCTCTTGACGATGCCCTCTTCCAGGCTCCAGCCCTCATGGCGGGTGGTCTGGAAGTACAAATCCGCATCGTCGATGCGGTGTTCGCCGATGAGCGCCAGGGCACGCGTGAGCGTGCCCTCGTTCAGCCCAAAGGGCTCCAGCAGGACAGACTGCGCCGTGGCCAGGCGCTCCAGAGTGGGTTCGCGAGAAATCATGCGCGCATTCTAGGGGGATGATTTCAAGGCCAAGGCCGCTTGGTACAAGGCGTTGCGGGGCTCGCCTGTCAACCCCACGGCCAGCGCGACCGCCTGTTTCAGAGGGAGTTCTTGGAGCAGCAGTGCGAGCACGTGCTGCGAGGCTGGACTCAGCGCATCTTGGGCGGCTTCGGCCAGCCGATCGGCCGCATGCACGACGATCACGAATTCGCCGCGCTTTTGCGCGCTGGCCAGGCGATGCAGCTGCTCAGGCCCGTCCCGGGCCACCCAGGTCATCACCGTTTCAAACTGTTTGGTCAATTCTCGACAGACGCTCAAACGCCGCTCGGGCGCGGTCGTGGCAAGCAGCTCTACCAGGTCATCGATGCGGTGCGGCGCTTCGAAGAGCACCAGGCTCGCCTGCGTCAGCGCAGCGCCTTCCAAAGCGGCTTTCAAGGCGCTGGCCCGGGCTTGCCCCTTGGCAGGCAAGAAGCCGGCGAAGACAAAGCCCTGCCCTTGGGTGTCTCCGGCCACACTCACCGCAGCGGCTGCGCTGCTCGCCCCGGGTATGGGGATGACAGGATGGCCGGCGCTTCTGACGCCTGCCACAAGCAGTGCGCCGGGGTCAGAGATGGCGGGCGTGCCTGCATCGCTGATGTAAGCCACACGTTGTCCTTGAGCCAACCGACCCAACACGGCTTCGGCGCCGGCGGCTTCGTTGTGCGCGTGCACGGACAGCATCGGCTTGGACAGGCCCAAATGCCGCAGCAGGGCCACGCTGTTTCGCGTGTCTTCGCAAGCGATGGCGTCCACCAAAGCCAACACATGAATGCCGCGCAGGGTGAGGTCGGCCAGGTTGCCAATGGGGGTGGCGACCACGTACAGTGCTCCCTGCGGATAGCCTTGTCCACCGGCAGCGGCCTCGGCCGCGCGGATCAGCGGGGATGGGTCAATGTTCAAGCGAGAAGCGGTGACTGAAGCGAAAGTGGGGCAGGAAACCACCAAGGCCGTGGGCGATCGGGCCGAGGAGCGCGCCTTGCGCCACTTGCGGTCCCAGGGCTTGACCTTGGTTCAGCGCAATTATCGGGTGGCTCGAGGGCCCCACGCTCGCGGCGGCGAAGTGGATTTGATTTTTCGAGATTCTGACGGCACCCTGGTGTTTGTCGAGGTGCGATCGCGCTCCACCTCGAACCATGGCGGTGCCGCGCACACCGTCACGCGCCGCAAGCAGCAGCGCATCGTCTGGGCGGCCCGTCATTTCCTGATGCGTTTGAGCACCGAGCCGCCCTGCCGCTTCGATGTGGTGGCCGTGGACGGTGATGCCTTGGAGTGGATGCCTGGGGCATTTGACGCATCGACGGGCTAAGATCCAGGCCCATGCTTGAACCGCGCATCCAACAGCATTTTTTTGAGGCCGCCGACCTGCAAAATCAGGCAGCCACGCTTCTTGCACGACCCGTGTCGCAGGCGGCTGAAGCTTTGTGGGGCTGTGTGACGGGTGGGGCCAAGCTCATGGTGGCCGGCTGCGACGTGGGGGCCGCGCTGGCCCCAGTGATGGGCGCGGCCTTTGCCGGCCGTTTTGAGCGCGCGCGCCCCCCGTTGCCCGCGATGGCCTTGCGCGTAGATGCGCTCGCCACTCTGGCCCAACAAGTCACGGCCTTGGGCCAACCTGGTGATGTCTTCATGGCCCTGGACACTGGGGGACAATGCGAGTCTTTGTTGGAAGCGGCTATAGCCGCCCACGACAAAGACATGACCTTGATCGTATTGACCGGGGCCGATGCCGGCCCATGGCGCAATGTGCTGCTGGAAACGGATGTGCACATTGCGGTGCCGCACGAGCGTGCGGCGAGGGTGGCCGAAACTCAACTGTTGGTATTGCACAGCCTGTGCGATGCCGTCGATTTGCAACTCATGGGTGAACAGGAGTCTTCATGAACTATCGTCGTTTTCCGCGAGGCGGCGCCCGCGTGCGTGGGGGGCTGCGCACAGTCGCTCTGGCCGTGGCCGTGGCCAGTTTGAGCACGCTCATGTCAGCCTGTGCGCCGCTGGTGGTCAGCGGCGCCATGGTGGGCGGCACGCTGGTGGCCATCGACCGCCGCACGTCGGGGGCTCAGGTGGAGGATGAAGCGATCGAGCTCAAAGGCGTTTTGAGGGTGCGTGAGGTGGCGGGCTCGGGTGCTCACGTCAACCTGACCAGCTACAACCGCATGGTGCTCATCACGGGCGAGGTGCCGGCGTCCGAGGACGTCAAGAAAGTCGAACAGGCGGTGGCTCGTCTGGAGAATGTGCGCTCGGTGGTCAACGAACTCGCGGTGGCGCCGGCTTCCTCTCTGACCCAGCGCTCCTCCGACACGGTCACGACCGGGCGCATCAAGGCCGCTTTCATCGACACCAAAGATTTGCAAGCCAATGCCATCAAGGTGGTCACCGAGCGCGGCGTCGTGTACCTGATGGGCCGGGTGACCCCTCGGGAGTCCAAGTTGGCCGCAGAGGTGGTGCGCGGCGTGCCTGGCGTGCAAAAGGTGGTCCGGGTGTTCGAATCGATCACCGAAGACGAACTGGCGGCGATCCGACAAGACCCCTCTTCGGACAAGGGCGTCAAAAAGTAGTCGTGCGGCGCTGCACGAGGCGATGCCGCTGGGCCGTCTCTAACGTGGCCGATTCAAGCGTGTGATGAGACTGGAGGTGTCCCAACGTCGGCCTCCGGCCACCTGCACGTCTGCATAAAACTGATCGACCAGGGCGGTCAAAGGCAGCGAGGCCTGGTTGCGCTTGGCCTCCTCCATGACCAGGCCCAGGTCTTTGCGCATCCAGTCCACGGCAAAGCCGAAATCGAACTTGCCCTCCACCATGGTCTTGCCGCGGTTGTCCATTTGCCAGCTTTGCGCGGCCCCTTTGCCAATCACATCGAGCACCAGCGGCATGTCCAGGCCCGCGCATTGACCGAAGGCAATGGCCTCGGACAACCCCTGCACCACACCCGCAATCGCGATCTGATTGACCATCTTGGCCAATTGGCCTGCGCCACTGTCACCGATGCGGGTGACCGCCCGGCCGAAAGCCAGCGCCACCGGGCGCATGGCCTCAAAGGCTGCGGCGTCACCGCCGCACATGATGGTGAGGGCGCCATTGACCGCCCCCGCTTGTCCGCCCGAGACCGGCGCGTCGACGAACTGCAAGCCACGCCCAAGCGCTTCCTGAGCCAGCTCACGTGCCACCTGCGCCGAGGCGGTCGTGTGGTCCACAAAAACAGTGCCCGCCTTCATGCCCGAGAAGGCTCCTTGTGGACCCAAGACCACCGAGCGCAAATCGTCATCGTTGCCCACGCAGGCAAACACAAAATCCGCGCCCTGGGCGGCCTGTGCGGGCGTGTCAGCACGACAACCGCCATATTCGGTGACCCAGGCCTGTGCCTTGGCCGCCGTGCGGTTGTACACAGTGACACGATGCCCAGCCTTGACCAAGTGGCCTGCCATGGGATAGCCCATCACGCCCAAGCCCAAGAAGGCCACGTTGCGGGGGGGGGTAGAGTCGTAAGTGCGTGTGCTCATGCGCGTATCGTGCCATGAATCCGTGGATCCGGATAATCCGTGCCTATGTCAGCTTTTGTCTCGTCCCTGACCCCGTTCGAATTGCGCCTGCAGGGGGTGAAAGATCGCATGCGTCAAGCCTGCGAGTTGGCGGGGCGAGCGGCCGGGTCGGTGACCCTGCTGGCGGTGTCCAAAACCCAGCCCGCCAGCGCGGTGCGTGAGGCGGTGAGCGCGGGGCTGCGTGCCTTCGGTGAAAACTACGTGCAAGAGGCGCTGGACAAGGTGCAAGCGCTCGCAGACCTGCGAGCCAATCTGACGTGGCACTTGATCGGTCCGTTGCAGAGCAACAAGACCCGCGTTGTGGCCGAGGCGTTTGACTGGGTGCACTCGGTGGACCGTCTCAAGATTGCGCAGCGGCTCTCGGACCAGCGACCCGACGGCTTGCCGCCCCTCAATGTGTGTCTTCAGGTCAATGTCAGTGGCGAAGCCAGCAAGAGCGGTGTGGCGCCGCATGAGGTGCTCGCCTTGGCTCAAGCGGTGGCCCGGATGCCGCGTTTGCGGCTGCGAGGCTTGATGTCCATCCCAGAGCCGACGCAAGATGAGCAAGCCCAGCGCGCTGCCCACCGGGCCTTGCGAGCACTGTGGCTTCAGCTGCGAGACGCGGGCCTCGACGTGGACACCTTGTCCATGGGCATGAGCGGGGACCTGGAAGCCGCCATCGGCGAGGGTTCGACCCTGGTGCGCGTCGGGACGGCCCTGTTTGGTGAACGCCAGCGCACCCCGGAGGCGCTCAGTTGAGGTACATGCCCAAATAGCGACGACCCCGGCTCACCGCCTCGGCGTCAGGACACGCCTCAAACCATTCCACCAGCTGGGTACGTGCCTTCTCGCGCCAGTCGGTCTTGTCACGCAGCACGATGGCCAGCAATTGATCGAAGGCGGCGTCGTAGTCGCCCGCATGCATTTGCAATGCGGCCAGTCCAAACCGCGCTTCAAAGTCCTTGGGGTTGGATTCGATGCGTGCGGAAAATTCAAGGGCATTGCCCTCAGGCCGCTGGCGGGCGAGCTCCAGGCGTTTGCGCAGGGCCGACAGCCGGTCGGTTTGCGCGTTCGCGGGCAGGCTGGCGAGCAATTCTTGTGCAGCATCCAACGCGTCCCTGGCCATCAAGCGCTCGGCCAAGTCGGCCACCACCTCCAGGTTGTCGGGCTCCAGCCCCAGGGCCTCCATCAGCAGCGCTTCAGCGGTGGCGGCATCGGCTTGGGCCGCCTCTTGCCTCAGCGCGTCGACTTCTGAAATTTGGGGCCCCAGGTGACGGTCGAGGAAGGCCCGGACCTGCGACTCGGGCAATGCGCCCGAAAACTGGTCGACAGGGCGACCCCCCACAAACAGCACCACTAAGGGGATGCTGCGAATTTGCAGGGCGGCCGAGATTTGCGGGGCCTCGTCGGTGTTGAGCTTGGCCAGCACAAAGCGGCCCTCGTACTCGGCCGCCAATTTTTCCAAGATGGGCTTGAGATTGCGGCAGGGTGCGCACCACGGCGCCCAGCAATCCACCAGCACCGGCACCTCCATGGACCGCTGAAGCACGGTCTCTCGGAAATCGGCCTCGGTGACGTCGATGGAAAAGGCGGGCTCGCCGTGGGGTGGCGCTGCGGAAAATGGACTTTGCATGGTGGGACTGAAAGAAAGAAGAAATTGGAGAAAGAGGTTCGCAGGGTGGCCAGGGACCCCTGGGCCTGTGCCGGGGTCAGTCGAGTTTGAGGCCCAGTCGGGTGATCACCGGGCCCCAACGCTTTACGTCTGCATCGATGACACGTTTGAAATCCGCTGGACTGCCACCCACCACGCTCAAGCCCTGGGCCTCCAAGGCTTGACGCACGGCAGGATCTTGCAACACGGCCTGGGTGTCGGCATTGATTTTCTGCACCACCGCGTCGGGTAAAGAAGCCGGCCCGACCAAACCATTCCAAGCCAGCGCCTCGATTTGGCGGTAGCCGCTCTCGCTCAGGGCGGGGAGGTCCTTGAGGTTGTCGGGACGTTGAGCGCTGCTGACAGCGATGAGCCGCACCTTTTGGTTGCGCACGTGGGGCAGCATGGCCGGGGCGGTCATGAAGGTGGCATCGGCCTCACCCTGCGCCACGGCCATGGCGGCAGGCGGTGAGCCGTTGAACGGGATGTGGGTGGCCGCAAAGCCCGCTTCGGCCATCAGCAACTCCATGGTGAGGTGGGCAGAGCTGCCGTTGCCCAGCGAGGAGTAGTTCATCTTTCCGCCCTGGGCCTTGGCCCAGGCGACGAACTCCGCCACCGTCTTGGCAGGCACGCGCGCTGCGTTCACGGCCAGCACATTGGGCTGGCTGGTGGTCATGATGATGGGCACCAAATCCTTGGCCGGCTCATAAGGCATCTTGCGATACAAAAATGGGCCGAAGGCCACGGGGCCGTTGAAGCCCAAGGCCAGGGTGTGCCCGTCGGTGGCTTTGGCGGCCACGTCCACCCCCAGCAGACCCCCCGCACCGGCCTTGTTGTCGACGACCACGGCTTGGCCCCAACGCGCGGCGAGTTTGTCCGACACGGCCCGTGCGATCAAATCGAGGGAGCTTCCTGGCCCCGTGGGCACGACGATCTTGACAGGCCGAGTCGGCCAGGCGGTCTGCGCCTGTGCCGATGCCGCCCAAGTGATTGACGCTGCTGCAGCCAAGGCCAGCGTGCGGATCCACGGGCCAAGGAGGGCGCGAAAGATCAGGGCGCGCTGAGGCCTCGAGGAGGACATGGATGCGGTCCAGGTGGGGGTCATCGATGGGGTCATGGCAGTCATCCTGTGGTGGGGACTCGAAACCTGCCTATCGTAGTCTGCTCCAGACCCGGCAGGGTTCTCACGCTCGGGCTCAGGGGTATAGACCTCGGTCTGCGCGTGCACTAAGGATGCGCTCACACGCCACGGCAAAGGTCGCGGTTCGCAAGGAGATCCGGTGGCGATCTGCGGTGTCCCAGATATTGTTCAGCGCGTGGACCATGATTTTGTCCAACCGCTCGTTGATCTCGTCCTCGGTCCAGAAAAATGAGCTGAAGTCCTGCACCCACTCGAAGTAGCTCACCGTCACGCCGCCCGCGTTGCAGATGACATCGGGCACCACCAGAATGCGGCGCTCGGCCAGCACGTCGTCGGCGCTGGGCAAGGTCGGGCCATTGGCACCTTCGAGCACCAAGCGCGCCTTGAGTCGGTTTGCACGCTCTGGGGTGAGTTGCCCTTCGAGGGCTGCGGGGATGAGGATCTCGCAATCGGTGTCCCAAAAGGACTCGCCATCCACGGCCTCAGCGCCTTTGAAGCCGCCCACCCCTCCCGAGGCCCGGACATGGGCCAGCAGGGCCGTGACGTCCAGACCTTGCGGTCGCGCAATGGAGCCCGTGTGGTCTTGGGCGGCGACAATGCGCGCCCCGGCTTGCGCAAACAGCTCAGCCGCGGCCGAGCCCACATTGCCCAAGCCCTGAACCGCTACGCGGGCGCCAGCAAGGTCCAGCCCGATGCGCTTGGCGGCCTCACGGCCCGTGACAAAGACGCCTCGTCCGGTCGCCTTGACGCGACCCAAAGAGCCGCCCAAATGAATGGGCTTGCCCGTGACCACGCCCGTGGCCGTGGCGCCGACGTTCATGGAGTAGGTGTCCATCATCCAAGCCATGATCTGCGCGTTGGTGTTGACGTCAGGCGCAGGAATGTCCTGGTGGGGGCCGATGATGATGCCGATCTCGCTGGTGTAGCGGCGCGTCAGGCGCTCGAGTTCTTTGTGCGAAAGCTGGCGGGGGTCGACACGGATGCCTCCTTTGGCGCCGCCATACGGCAGGTTGACGGCGGCATTCTTGATGCTCATCCAGGCGGAAAGGGCCATCACTTCTTCGAGGGTCACGTCGGGGTGGTAGCGCACACCGCCCTTGCCGGGCCCTCTCGTCAAAGAATGTTGAACCCGAAACCCTTCGAAGTGGCGGATCGTGCCGTCGTCCATCTCAATGGGCACATCCACGACCAGCGAACGCTTGGGCCGCTTCAAGGTCTCGGCCCATCGACTCAAGGGTCCCAGGTAAGGAACGACTCTGTCCACCTGCGCGAGATAGGTGGCCCAAGGGCTGTCGGGACTGGCATGCACATACGACAAGCTGCGAACCATGGACTTTCCTTTTGGGGGATGGTGCGCATGCACTCTAGGCCACGGATTGCAATTCCGCACGATTCCCAGACAGGTTATGCAACAAACGCATATATTGCAGGAAACTCATCATGCCCCATCTCTGACGCAGGGCCTCGTCGAGATCTTTACACTTCAGGGATGAGCTCCCTACCCCTCATTGCTTTTATTGGTGGCGGCAACATGGCTGTTGCCATCTTGGGTGGATTGCGCCGCCAGGGCGTGCCGGCTTCCCAATTCGTGGTGGTGGAGCCCGGGGCGCCGCAGCGCGACAAACTGGCGGCGGATCTCGGCATTGAGGCCCGACCCCAGGCCGATGCCGCGTTGAGCGATGCGGCCCTGGTGGTGTGGGCTGTGAAGCCGCAACTGTTTACCGAGGCGGCTGCCCCTTGCGCGCCCTACGTGGGCCAGGCCCTGCAGTTGAGCATCATGGCGGGCATCCGCAGCGAGTCGGTGGCGGCGGCCAGCGGCAGCCCCCGCGTGGTTCGGGCCATGCCCAACACGCCTGCCTTGGTGGGCAAAGGCGTGGCGGGGCTATTTGCGAGCGAGGGAGTGACCGCGCAGGAGCGCGCGCAGGTCGAAACCGTCCTGGCACCCACCGGTCGCCTTCTGTGGGTGGATCAAGAGAGTGATCTCGATGCCGTGACGGCTTTGTCGGGGTCCGGTCCGGCTTACGTGTTCTATTTTTTGGAGGCCATGGTCCAGGCGGGTGAAGAAATGGGGCTGAGCACGCAGCAGTCTCGCCAATTGGCCCAGGAAACCTTCGAAGGTGCAGCGGCGCTGGCTCAGCAGTCCGAGGAGGCACTGCACATCCTGCGCGAGCGAGTGACGTCCAAAGGGGGCACCACCCATGCGGCCATCACCTCGCTGCAAGACAGCGGCGTGAAAGAGGCCTTCGTGCGCGCCCTGCACGCGGCGCGGTTGCGTGCCCAAGCGCTCGGACGCTGAAGAGGTCCTGATGCGGCGGTGAAGCGGCGGTCAAGGAGCGCGCCGCCATCGCACGGGAGTAACTTGTCGATCAGGGCGTTGAGGGCAACCCACTGGCGTCAAACAGGCCCTCAAACAGGACCGAGCTCAGATAACGCTCGCCGGAATCGGGCAGCACGACCACGAGGGTCTTGCCCGCGTGTTCGGGCTTGTGAGCCCAGCGCATCGCGGCGGCTGTGGCTGCGCCGCATGAAATCCCCGCCAAGATCCCTTCCTCACGGGCCAGCCGCAACGCATATTCGACGGCCTCTTCGTTGGTGACTTGTTCGATGGCGTCCACCAAAGACAGGTCCAACACCTCAGGCACAAAGCCCGCACCAATGCCCTGGATCTTGTGCGGGCCGGGCTTGAGCTCCTCGCCGCGACGCGCTTGAGTCAAAACCGGGCTCGCGCTGGGCTCCACGGCGACGGTGGTGATGGCTTTGCCGCGAGTCTTTTTGAGGTAGCGAGACACACCTGTGAGGGTGCCTCCGGTGCCCACGCCGCTCACAAATATGTCAATAGCCCCATCGGTGTCCTCCCAGATTTCGGGGCCGGTGGTGGCTTCGTGGATGGCGGGATTGGCCGGGTTCTTGAACTGGTGCAGCAACACGTACTTGGCGTCGCTGGCCGCAATTTCCTCGGCCTTGGCGATGGCGCCCTTCATGCCCTTGGCCCCTTCGGTGAGCACCAATTTGGCCCCATAGGCCAGTAGCAGCTTGCGTCGCTCGATGCTCATGGTCTCAGGCATGGTGAGCGTAATGGGGATGCCGCGGGCCGCCGCCACGAAGGCCAAGGCGATACCGGTATTGCCGCTCGTCGGCTCGACGATCTCCTTGCCAGGCGTCAGGACCCCGCGCTTTTCGGCGTCCCAGATCATCGCCGCGCCAATGCGGCATTTGACCGAGTAGGCCGGGTTGCGCCCTTCTATCTTGGCCAGCACCGTGGCAGGTGCGCCTTTCGTGAGGCGATTGAGGCGAACCAAGGGCGTGCGGCCGATGGACTGTGAGTTGTCGTCGAAGATGCGGGTCACGCTGACGCTCCATGAAGTGGGCAGAGTAGGAGGACCAGGACCTTAGAAGAGATTAATCATTCGTACAACGAATTTATTGAAAGTTCGTTATTACTAAAAAGATATAAAGCAGCCTTTGAAGGCCCCAAACCTGCCATCGCGGGCTCTAGGGCCCCTCAGCGGCGGTGATCGGGTGTGCGGGTTGCGTGCGCGACGCCCCAGGAGAGCCATGCGCCGAGTGCCGCCGCCGATCCAGTGGTCACCCAGGTGGAAGACCAGCCCCCGTGATGGCCGCACCACCAAGCGGCGATGGGGGGGCCCACGAACTGTCCCAAAGCCGACCATTGAATCAGCCACCCCATCACGGTGGGCAGCGCGCGATCATTGGGGGCCACGTGCACGGCGGTGGCAAACAGGGTGCCCGGGATCAGGCCGCCCACGGCCGAAAACAGCGTCACGGCCGCGTAGCGGCCTACGGCCCCCACTTGCGCCTCCAAGCCAAAGGTGACGTAGGCCCCAAGGGCCATGGTGGCAAAGCCTGTCCACAGCAGCGTCAATGCGGGCACACCGCGTTGCAACAGGCGGCCGGAGGCGACGTTGCCGATGACGTTGGCCCACGCGACGCCAGCTGTCAGCAAGCCAGCCCAGGCCGGACTGATGCCCGCTTCGGCGTACAACGTGGGCAAGAAACCGATCACCGTCAACCACTGCGACGAGTAGGCGCCAAACGTCAGTGCAAGCAGCCAGGGACCACGGGCAGTGAGTGTGTCGCGAACCGGGGCGGCCCAGGCGCCCGAGGGGCGCAGCGCAGGCGTCGCCCGTTTCGCCGGCTCAGGGGGCAAGGCGCGAAGCGCCCACGCGGCTACCCCCGCGGCCACCAGGGCCAATAGCCACCACCAACCCGACCATCCCACCACGGCCATGACCCAAGGGCCAACCACGAGCGCCACCGCCGTGCCGGCAGGCATGTAAGCGCCCCACCAACCCATGCGCGCATTCACCTGATCGGCAGGCGTGAGCCGGCGGATCAAGGCCGGTGCAGACAGCGTGACGAACAAGAAGCCCAAACCCTCCAGGGTTCGCCAAAAAAAGAGGCTGAAGGCCTGTGACGCCGTGCCCCCGGCGCCACTGGCGAGCGCCAGGGCTACCAGCCCCCACAGCAGCGCGGATCGCAGGCCCAAGCGGTCGACGGCCAGGCCCACGGCCAAGGCCAAGGTCATGGCGGCCGCCTGCACCAGCGACAACAGGAAGCCGGCTTCGACCAGGCTCAGATGAAAGCTTGCACGCAGCACCGGCAGGGCGGTGGGCAGCTTGCCCACATGCATGGCGGCCACCACCCCGCACATCAGCACCAGCAGCTCGGGGGCCAGCCCAGACCGAGATCCGGACCGAGATCCAGACAAGGGGGCCTGGGGGGCCTCTGGCCTGGGCGGCGGCTGATGCATCAGGCTGTGCTCAAGCTGTGCTCGGCTGCGCGGGTCCTCGGCGCAGCGCTGTCACATGCCGAATGATGATGGGCGCCGAGAGTGCCGCGCCGATCAGCGTGGGCATCAAGCCCGGCGCGATGAGCAGCAAGGCTGCGACGGCGCACAAGGCCTGCTCTGCGCGTGTCATCTCCACCAAAAAGAACTTGGACAGGGTTGCCGCCAGCATGACAATGCCCAGCACGCACCCAATGAACGTCACCGCAAAGTCGTAATGGGTGTAGCCCTTGGCCACGATGAGCAAAGACGGAGAAAACACAAACACGAAGGGCACCAATGCCTTGGCCATGCCCAAACGGAAGGCGGTGTTGCCGGTTTTGAACGGATCGCTGCCAGCCATGCCAGCCGCCGCATAGGCGGCCAAGGCCACCGGAGGTGTGATGTCTGCCAGCACGCCGTAATAGAAAACGAAGAAGTGCGCCACCAAGGGCTCCACCCCCAGCAACGTGAGCGTGGGAGCCGCCACGGTGACCATGATGATGTAGGTGGCCGTGGTGGGTACGCCGCAGCCCAGCAGGATGCACACCAGGGCGGTCATGGTGAGCGCCACGATGAGGGTGAGCGTTTGCGGTGAGGCCACTGCGGCCGGGATGAGGTTGCCCACGCCGCCAGCCACGGCCTGAGACGCCATGGTGATGATGGTGCTGAGTTTGAAGCCCACGCCGGTCAGGGTCACCACGCCAATCACCAGCCCCACGCTGCCGGCGGCCGCACCTACGGCCAGCGCGTACTTGGCGCCCGTGATGAGGGCGTCGATGAGCACGCTCAGGTCGATGCGGCCGTCTACTTTGAGCAGGCGGATCAGGAGGGGTGTAGCCACCAAGCCCACCGCGAAGAGCCCCACTTTGGTGGACTCGCTTTCAAAGTTGACGAACGCCACCAGGCCCAGCAGGACGTGCAGCGCCACCATCAAGCCGTAATGTCGAAGGGTGTTGCCGGTGTTCTTGGTGGTCAGGCCGACAATGGCGCACGAACTGATGCCCGTGAAAGCGGCCAGGTAGGGTGTGCGTCCTGTGACCAACAAGGCGATCAACAGGAGCAACGGAATCAGGGTCGGCCACCGCTCCTTGAAGGACTCGCGCAAGCTGGGCATCTCCTCAGGCGTCAGCCCCCGCAAGCCAAAGCGCTTGGCTTCAAAGTGCACCTGCATGAATACCCCGAAGAAGTGCATGAAGGCGGGCACGATGGCAGCGATGATGATGGTTTGGTAAGGCACCGAGAGGAATTCGATCATCAAGAACGCCGCCGCGCCGAGCACCGGCGGCGTGATCTGCCCGCCCGTGGATGAGGCCGCTTCCACCGCTCCGGCGAATTCACGCTTGTAACCCACGCGGATCATGGCCGGAATGGTGAGCGAGCCCACCGTGACGGCGTTGGCCACCGACGAGCCTGACAACATGCCAAACAACATGGATCCGAACACGCTGACCTTTGCCGGCCCGCCGGCATAGCGCCCCGCCAAGGCGGTGGCGAAATCGAGGAACAGCTGACCCAGCCCAATGCGCGTGGCCAGCACGCCAAACAGCACGAAATGAAAGACGTAGGTGGCGACCACGCCCACTGCTACACCGTACACGCCTTGACTGGTGAGGTACTGGTGATTGACCACCTGGCTCCAGGTGGCCCCTGCGTGCTTGAGCAGGCCAGGGAACCAAGGCCCAGCCAGCGCGTAGACCATGAAGCTGATGGCAATCAAGGGCAGGGCCCAGCCCATGCAGCGTCGGGTGGCTTCCAATAGGGCTACGATGAGGATGGTCCCCATGACCACGTCCACGGTCAGGGGGTTGCCCACACGAAACGTCAAGTCATCAAAGATCCAGGGGATGTAAAGCACCGAGGCCGCCACTGCGATGGCCAACACCCCATCAAACCAGGGCAGTCCGCCTGGCGAGGTGAGCTTGGAGGGCAAGGTCTGTCCCAACAGCGCTTGACGGTGCGGAAACACCAGAAAAATCAATCCCAGCACAAAGGCCAAATGGACCCCGCGGTGAGTGGTCTCCTGCAACAAGCCAAACCCAGCCGTGTAGTAATGGAACAGCGACAAGACCATCAGCAGTCCGCCGACCAACGTGGTGGCGGTCGGCGACAAAGGCCTAAAGCGCATTTCGGGGTCGAACTTGCGTTCCAGCTCTTGGAGCTGTTGGTCGTCGGGCAAGAGGGTTGTGGACATGATGGCTGCGGCCTTTCAAACACAACGGGCGGCCCCTGGACCGCCCGCTGACACCAAACCAAGCAGTGCGCTTACTTCAGCACGCCCGCTTCTTTGTAGAACTTGGCCGCGCCGGGGTGGAAAGGAATGCCCGCCCCTTGCACGGCATTTTCTTTGGTGATGTATTTGCCTTTGGCGTGTCCGGCACCCATGGCCTTTTGGCCGGCGTCGCTGTACAAGGCCTTGACGATTTCGTAGACGGTGTTAGCGTCCGCTTTGTCGCTGGTCACCCACTGCGCGCCCACGGCCAGGGTCTTGACAGCGCCAATGCCCTTGTACGTGTCAGCAGGGATCACATCGGCGGCAAAAAACCCATCGGCTTTGCGAATGGCCTCGGCCGCAGCGCCGTCTATGGGAATCAGCTCAATCCCCGCACCCGCGGAGGCCAATTCGGCAATGGCGCCAGCGGGCGCACCGCCTGTGAAAAAGAACGCATCCAACGCGCCGTCTTTGAGCTTATCACCCGCTTGGTTGGGCTTGATGTACTCGGGCTTGATGTCGGACTCCTTGATACCGTAGGCCGCCAAGATGGTGCGAGCGTTGATGAGCGTGCCCGAGCCGGGTTCGTCCAAGGCCACGCGCTTGCCCTTGAGGTCGGCCACCGTCTTGATGCCGGCGCCCTTGCGCGCCACGACATGCACGCTCTCAGGGTAGAGGTTGGCAATCAGACGCAAACCCGCGACCGGGGGCTTGCCCTCCCACACGCCTTTGCCCGTGTAGGCCCACGTGGCCACGTCGGCTTGAGAGAAGCCCGATTCCATGGCGCCCCCGATTACCCCGTTGACATTGGCCACCGAGCCGTTGGTGGCCTGCGCCGTGGCGACAATCTTGCCGGGCTGGCTGACCGCATTGGCGATCATGCCGCCCACCGGGTAGTAGGTGCCGGCTGTGCCGCCCGTGCCGATCCGGAAGAACTGCTGGGCTTGCACGGCGGTGCCTGCCAAGGCGAGCGTGGCGGCCGCACCAGCCGCACCCAGGACGGAGAGAAGTCGAGACAGATTCATAAAGATACTCCTGACCAGAGACCGCTCGGACCACCCAAGCGCCTCGTTTGCAAACCCGTCATCTTGCATCAAGCGCGAGGGGTCGGGAGGCCAAGGTAAACCCGGGGGGGTGGGCAGGCCCGAGTGGCAGTGCCCGTCAGCGCCACGCCAGGTCGGCGGCTGTGCCCACAAACACGGCAAACCCGAGCCAGTGGTTGAGGCGAAAGGCCCGAAAGCACCCTTCACGGGTGCGTCGGCGGATGAGAAAGAAGTGCCACAAGGCTTGTGCAGCGGCCAGCCCCATGCCCACGAGAAATACCCGACCCAGCCCCAAGGCCCAGCCCAAGCTGGACCACGAGCCGATGTACAGACCATAGAACACCATGACCCCGAGCACGTCATGGCGCCCCAAGGTGATGGCGGAAGTCTTCATTCCCACTTTCAGGTCATCGTCTCGGTCCACCATGGCGTATTCAGTGTCGTAGGCCAACACCCAGAACAGGTTGGAGCCCAAGAGCAGCCAAGCGGCCGGGGGCACGGCCTGCGCGAGGGCGCTGAGTTGCCAGTCACGCCCGCCTTGTGCGGCGGCAAAGGCCATGGGAATGCCGAAACTGAACGCCACGCCCAAGACCGCCTGCGGCATGGAGACCGCGCGTTTGGCATAAGGGTAGATCAGGGTCACCGCCAACGCCGCGAACGACAGCTCAATGGTCGCGGGGTTGGTGGTGAGCACCAGCGCAAATGCGGCGAGTGCCAGCACCGCGCCCACGGCCAAGGCCTCCTTCACGCTCACTGCGCCCGTGGTCACTGGGCGCTGCGCCGTGCGCTTGACATGGCGGTCGAAGTCGCGGTCGGCCACGTCGTTGATGCAGCAGCCCGCGCTGCGCATGAGGATGGTGCCCAAGACGAAAACGGCCGTCAGATGCCAGCCTGGGAAACCATCGCAGGCGATCCATAGGGCACTGAGGGAAGGCCACAGCAGCAGCAGCCACCCCGCCGGACGGTTCCACCGGATCAGGTCCAGGTACACGGACCCACGGGCGATCAGGGTCTTCACAGTGGGTGTGGTTGCAGCGATGGCCACTTCGGTGCATCCATGGCTAGCCGTCGAGCTGCTTTTGGAACACGAGTCCGGCGTGTTCTCGCAAGGCATGGAACTTGATCTTGGGCCAATTGTCTTGCATGGCGCGCAGCTCCCCCGCGTATTCCAACAGCACACAGGGTGCATCGACCGCGTCCAGCGCCACGCGGTGGGCGTTGCCGTCAATGAAGCGCTTGAGTTCGCGCTCATCGGCCGAGGCGCCCTCCCCGGTCTCGGCGGTCACCCAGCGCGCCACGTTGTACCGGGCGGGCATCACACGGGCCTTGACCCCATACTCGTGCTCCAGGCGATGGGCCACCACTTCGAACTGCAGCTGCCCCACGGCACCGAGCAGCAGCACCGAGCCGGCCACAGGGCGAAACACCTGGATGGCACCCTCTTCACCGAGTTGCGTGAGGCCGGCGCGCAGTTGCTTGGTCCGCAAAGGGTCCGCCACCTCCACCGAACGGAACATCTCAGGCGCAAAAAAGGGCAGACCGGTGAATTGCAAGGGCTCGCCTTCAGTGAGGGTGTCGCCCAGCTGCAGCACCCCGTGATTGGGAATGCCAATGATGTCGCCCGCATAGGCCTGCTCCAGGAGCTCGCGCTTTTGGCTCATGAAGGTCACCACGGTGTTGGGGCGAATCTCCTTGCCGCTGCGGGTCACCTTCAGGCGCATGCCACGTTCGAACTGGCCCGAGGCCACGCGCACAAATGCGATGCGATCGCGGTGGGCGGGGTCCATATTGGCCTGGATCTTGAATACCACCCCGCTGAGCTTGGGCTCAGTGGGCTCCACGGTGCGTTGCAAGGCGGGTTTGGGCCCTGGAGACGGCGCCAAATCCACCAAAGCGTCCAGCACCTCTTGCACGCCAAAATTGTTGATGGCGCTACCAAAGAACATGGGGGTTTGCCGGCCGGCGAGGAACTCGCTTTCATCAAATGCGGGGGCGGCCTCGCGCACCAACTCCACCTCACCGGCTGCTTGTTCCCAGGCCATGCCAAAGCGTTGTGCCAGGGCTGGGTGGTCCATGCCTTCGATGATCTCGTCACCACCTTCTCGCACCCGGTCCTCACCGGGAGAGAACACGCGCATCTGGTCGCGCCTCAAGTCCAGCACGCCGCCAAAGAACTTGCTCATCCCCACGGGCCATGTGAAGGGCACCACGCTCATGCCCAATTCGCGCTCGATCTCGTCGAACAGGTCCAAGGGCGCCTTGACCTCGCGGTCCATCTTGTTCACGAAGGTGAGGATGGGCGTATTTCTCGCCCGGCAGACCTGCAGCAAGCGCCGAGTTTGCGGCTCCACGCCGTTGGCCGCATCGATGACCATGAGTGCGGCGTCCACCGCCGTCAGCACCCGATAGGTGTCTTCGGAGAAGTCTTGGTGGCCCGGGGTGTCCAGCAGATTGATGACGCAGTCGCGATACTCCATCTGCATGACCGAGCTGGCCACCGAGATGCCGCGCTGCTTCTCGATTTCCATCCAGTCGCTGGTGGCGTGTCGGGAGGCTTTGCGGGCCTTGACCGAGCCGGCTATCTGAATGGCACCGGAAAAAAGCAGGAGCTTTTCGGTCAGCGTGGTCTTGCCCGCATCGGGGTGGGAAATGATGGCAAATGTGCGACGGCGGCGCACCTGCGAGGTGAGTTCGGACATCCTGGGATTATCCCTGGGCCCTGCACTCCCTGCGCCTTGTGGCAGAAGACCTGTCGGGACATCAACAACCCCTTAGGGAGAAGGTGAATGCGAATCATTCGCATTAACGTGCGATACTGTGGTCCGTCCGATTCATAGGAGAAGTGTTGATGAACCACCGACTTCACAGCGCCATGGCGGGCCTGTTGGCCTTGTGTGCGGCCACCGCTCAGGCCCACGGCGATGTCCGTTGCGAACCCGTTCCCAAGGCCGAATGGCGGCCAGACAGCGAATTGCGCGATCGCTTGGTCGCGGACGGCTGGCAAGTGCGCCGCATCAAGGTGGAGAACGGGTGCTACGAGGTGTATGGCATGGACAAGGCCGGCAAGAAAGTGGAGGCCTTTTTCCATCCCAAGACGCTGGAGCCTGCGGCCTCTGCCCTCAAGACAAAGTAAGACAAGTCAGAGCTGCATCTCCATGGCGGACATGGCAACGTCAGCAATCTCGCCGGGTCGCAGGCGCGTGTGGAGCCTGCCCGTACGATTGTTGCACTGGGGCTTGGCCGCCAGCATTGTGGCCGCCTGGTGCACGACGGTGTGGGGGGTGTCTTGGCATGCGGCGTTTGGGTGGAGCGTGCTGGCGTGTCTAGGGACGCGACTGGCATGGGGGTGGGTGGGCCCGCCGCCTGAGCGGATGGCTGCCCTTTGGAATCTGTGTCGTCGACCGGTGGACGTATGGATGTACGCACGCACCATGGCGCGCAGCCCTTCAACGGGGATGGCCCCACGCGGCCATAACCCGATGGGGGCGTGCATGGCAGTGGCCCTGTGGTCGACCGCCTGGGCCACGGGCCTCAGCGGCTGGGCGTTGTCGACGGACCGCTATTGGGGCGACGAACTTTGGGCCTTCGTGCACACCACGGGCGCTTGGGGGCTGGTTGCGCTGGTGGGTCTGCACGTGGCGGGAGTCTTGTGGACCGGCCAGCGTCGGCGGGTTTGCTGGATGCGCACCATGATCGACGGCGTGCCCGAACCGCAGCCCCGTCAGGACAGCCGTTCCACGCCTTCTAGCTCACAGGCATAAACCGCATTGCGCAGCGCCGCAATGGCCTCGTAGCGTGTGAAGCTGCGGCGCCATGCCAGCACCACACGCCGCGTCGGCACGGGGGCGGCAAACCTGACGTAGGTCACGTGTGGGTGGGACCCCTTGGGCACACTCAGGCGCGGAACCACCGTGACGCCCATGCCGGAAGCCACCATGTGTTTGATGGTCTCTAGGGACGAGCCTTCAAAGCTCTTGCGGATGCCATCGGCGTCGCTGGAAAACCGGGCAAATTCCGGGCACACCTCGAGCACCTGGTCGCGGAAACAATGGCCAGTGCCCAGCAACAACATCGTCTCTCGTTTGAGCTCTTCGGAGCTGATCTGTTTGCGTTTGGCCAGTGGGTGGTGTTTGGGCACGGCCACCATGAAAGGCTCGTCATAGAGCGGCGCCACCGCCAAACCGGCATCGGGAAACGGCTCAGCCATGATGGCGCAGTCCAGCTCACCCGTGCGCAACATGTCCAAGAGCTTGACGGTGAAATTCTCCTGCAGCATCAGCGGCATCTGCGGTGTGCGCTCAATGGCCTGGCGCACCAACTCGGGCAAAAGGTAGGGGCCGATGGTGTAGATGATGCCGAGCTTCAAGGGCCCAGACAGCGGATCCTTGCCGCTCTTGGCGATCTCCTTGACGGCCGCCGCTTGCTCAATGACCACCTGGGCCTGCCGGACAATGACCTCACCCAGGGCGGTCACGCTCACCTCGTTGCCTCCACGCTCGAAGATCTTGACGTCCAGCTCTTCCTCAAGCTTTTTGACAGCCACGCTGAGCGTGGGCTGAGACACAAAACAGGCATCGGCGGCGCGGCCAAAATGCCGCTCGCGGGCCACCGCCACGATATAGCGCAACTCGGTCAGGGTCATGGAGCGGCATTTTGAACCAGTTGGCACGTTGTGCATGCACCAGGGCCCGCAAATCGACAAGGAAATCGCCACCCAGATCGGTCCGCCCAGACAGAGGTATGCTTCGCGCGGATTTTTTCGATCCGTGTCTTGCTTGTCGAGGAGTTGGATGTGAATTCGCGATATGAGGCCACACCAGGTGGCGCAAAGGTGGCGGCCCTATGGAGTGTGCGCTGCGGGTTGTTGTGCGTGGCGCTGGTGATGGGAGCCTGGAGCCCCCACGCGACGGCGCAGGTGGCGGCAGCCGCGGCCCGCAAGGCCTCGGAGGCGGCCGCGGCCAGTGCAGCGGCGTCTTCAACGGCGGCAAAAGCAACAACCGCTGTTCGTGCTGAATTTGCCGAACCGATGGAAGCGGCACAGACCCTGTATCGGGAGGGCAAGATCGCGGAGGCTCAAGCCAAGTTGGCAGCAGCTGCCGCGGTGCCACAACTGACCGGCGTTGAGACCATGGTCTTGGAGAGAACGCGTGCGGCCATCGCCCAGCGTCAAGGGGATGCACCCGCCGTGATTCGCGCCCTCGAGGCCGCGTGGGCCACAGGTCAAGTGAGCGCCGCGGATGAGCCTGCGATGCTGGAGGCCTTGGTGGGTGTGGCGACCAAGGAAAAAGACCACGCGCGTGTGCTGAAGTGGGCGCAACGCTACCAGGACATCCAAGGCTCCAATGAAACTATCGGGCTGCTGCGGATCCAATCTCTGCTGGCCACTGGCGATGAGCGTGGCGCCTTGACGGCGCTGAGCGACCGCATTGCGAGCACTGACAAGGCCGGACGCAGTGTGCCTGAGGCTCAAATTCGTCTGCAGTGGCAGCTTCAGCGCAAATGGGCCGACCCCGCGGCCGAGGCCACTTTGGAGCGCCTGGCCACCCGATTCCCCAAGCAGGAATATTGGGCCGCCATGGTCGCACCAGTGGCGCAGCGTGCGGGAGACAATGACCGACTCTTGATCGAGGCGTTTCGCGTCTTGCGCTTGAGCGGCGGATTGAGCGATGCCGACGTTCGCGAGGGCATGGTGGAAACGGCCTTGCGCTTGGGCCAGCCGGGGGAAGCGTTGGCGGTTGCTGAAGAGGGCGTGGCCAAGGGCACTTACCCCAAGGGGCCGCGGGCTGCGAGCCAACAAAAGCTGATGGATCAAGCCCGCAAGGCGGCCCAACTCGATCAAGCCGATCGTAAGGCGGCGGAGGCCGCCGCGCTCAAGGCGTCCAACGGCGAGGCGCTGGTGGACTTGGGGTGGGCCGAGGTGGCCACGTTGCCATTGGGGGCCCCGGCCTCTGCGGTGCAAAGAGGCTTGTCGATGATGGAGCAAGGACTCAGTCGAGGAGGGTTGAAGCGCGCCACCGAGGCCTGGCTCCATCTGGGCGTCGCGCAGTTGCTGGCAGGCCAGAAAGAGGTGGCCAAGTCGACCTTGCGCTCGACACTTGAACAGGCCCAGACGCTTCGGGATCCTTTGGTCGATGCGGTCCGGTTGTGGCATCTATGGGCCACGGCCGCTGCGGCGCCGACAGCCCCATAACGAGGCGGCCACCGCAGTCCGGGCCATTCTTCAGGCTTTCAAGAACTCAGCCTTGCCCCCGAGCCACCGGTCCACGTGCGCTTGGGCCGCTTGCGGATGGTTCCTGAGCAAGGCAGGCGCAGACTTGCGGGCCCGCTCGAGCAGGTCCAAGTCCTCTTGCAGATCCGCAAAGCGCAAGAGTTGATCACCACTTTGTCGGGAACCCAGAAACTCTCCGGGGCCTCGGATCTGCAAGTCCCTACGAGCAATTTCAAAGCCGTCGGTCGTGTCGGCCATGGCTTTGAGGCGTGCCTTGCCCCCATCGGACAGCGGGGGCGTGTACAAGAGCACACACACACTGGCCACGGATCCACGCCCCACTCTCCCGCGGAGTTGATGCAATTGCGCCAAGCCGAAGCGTTCGGCATGTTCAATGACCATCAGGCTGGCATTGGGCACGTCCACACCCACTTCGATGACCGTGGTGGCCACCAGCACCGACAGGTCGCCTTGGCTGAAGAGCGACATCACCGCGGCCTTCTCTGACGCTGGCATGCGGCCGTGAAGCAGGCCCACGCCCACGCCCGGCAGTGCCTCACTCAACTGCGCATGGGTTTGCGTAGCATTTTGCAGGTCCAGTGCTTCGGACTCTTCAATGAGCGGACAAACCCAGTACACCTGTCGTCCCTTGGCCACCTCTTCTTGGATGCGGGTCACCACGTCGCCGCGCCGGGGGTCGGAAAACACTTTGGTGACCACCGGCGTGCGGCCGGGGGGCAGCTCGTCGAGCGTGGACACGTCCAGGTCTGCGAAGTAGGTCATGGCCAGGGTGCGAGGGATGGGTGTGGCACTCATCATGAGCAGATGTGGCTCAAGTGCGTCAGACGCGCCCTCGAGCTTTTGTCGCAGGGCCAATCGTTGGGCCACGCCAAAGCGGTGTTGCTCGTCCACCACCGCCAAGCCCAAGCGTGCAAAACGCACGTCCTCTTGAATGACGGCATGCGTGCCGATGACCAAGTCGACCGCATGCGTTGCAATCTGCTCCAGCGCGGCGGTGCGGGTCTTGCCCTTGCGGCTGCCGCTGAGCCAAGCCACCCTCAAACCCAAAGGCTCGAGCCACTGCACCAATTTGCGGAAGTGCTGCTCGGCCAAGATTTCCGTGGGTGCCATGAGCGCGCATTGCCAGCCACTGTCGATGGCTCGCGTGGCCGCCAAGGCAGCTACCACGGTCTTGCCCGAGCCCACGTCGCCCTGAAGCAGACGGTTCATGGGATGCTGCCGAGACAGGTCGGCGTCGATCTCCGCGACCACGCGCTGTTGCGCCCCCGTCAAGGCAAACGGCAAGGCCGCTTCGAAGCGCTGGCTCCAAGATCCTCGGAGCAAGGCCGGAGCTTTCAGGGCGCCTCGTTCCCAGCGGGCTTGCGTCTGCGCCAACTGTTGGGCCAACAGCTCCTCGAACTTGAGCCTTCGCCACGCAGGGTGGCTGCGGTCTTCCAGGGCTGAGACCTTTGCATGGGCGGCGGGCAGATGCAAGTGATGCAACGCGTCTCGCAAGGCGGGCAGCCCCGCAGGCACTGTGCCCGCGGGCAGGACCTCGTCCAAAGGTGCGCGTGACATGGCCGAAGCGATGGCTTTGCGCAAATAGGCTTGAGGCAATTGAGCACTGCTGGGATAGACCGGTGTGAGACAGTTGGGCAGAGCTGCCCCGGGCTCGACCGCCTTGAACTGTGGATGCACCATTTCTCGGCCAAAGAATCCGCCCCGCACTTCGCCGCGCACTCTCACCCGAGCTCCCGTGGCCAAGACCTTTTGGTGCGACGCGTAAAAATTCAAGAAGCGCAGCGTCAGCACGTCAGATCCATCGTCGAGCGAGACCACCAGCTGACGGCGCGGCCTGAACTCCACACGGCTGTGACGCACCTGGCCTTCAACCTGTGCGAGCTCACCCGGGCGCAGCTGATCGATGCGCATCAGCTGCGTTTCATCTTCGTACCGAAGGGGGAGGTGCAACGCCAAATCGATGTCGCGCACCAACCCCAACTTGCGCATCGCTCGCTGCGGCCCCGACAGCGGCTTGGCCGCCGCGTCTGCAGTTCGCGGCTGCGCTGGGGTGGAGGAGGCCCGACTCATGGAACAATTCTCTCCCTAAATCTCGCCTTCGATCTCACCTTCCTGGCCAGAGGCCGGTCAAGCCTGCAGTCCATGCCCCTTCCCTGTTTGCCTCCGTCTGATGTTCGCGAGCCGGTGCTCAGCGACTACGACTTTGAGTTGCCGCCCGAGCTCGTGGCCCAGCACCCCGCACAAGAGCGCAGTGCATCGCGACTGCTCGATGGCCGCGCCGAGCCGGTCGATCGCGTTTTTCGTGATCTGGCGCAGCTGTTGAACCCCGGGGACTTGCTGGTCTTCAATGACACGCGCGTCATCAAAGCTCGACTTTATGGTCGCAAAGCCACGGGGGGGTCGGTGGAGGTGCTGGTCGAGCGCGTGTTGCCATCGTGCGAAGTCTGGGCGCACATCCGCGCAAGCAAAGCCCCTCGCGAAGGCGCCGTGTTGTGGTTGGCCGACGCCTTCGAGGCGCAAGTGCTGGGCCGAGGTGGGCCTGAAGGGGCACTTTTTAGATTGCGTCTACCCTCAGACCCCTTCGCCTTGTTGGAGGCCCACGGGCATGTCCCGTTGCCGCCCTACATCACGCACGACGATGTCGACGAAGACGAGCGGCGCTACCAGACCGTGTTTGCCAGCCGGCCTGGCGCTGTGGCAGCCCCCACGGCGGCCTTGCACTTTGATGACCCAATGCTCGCTGCGCTCGCTGAGCGAGGTGTGCGCCAGGCGCGAGTGACCTTGCATGTCGGCGCGGGAACTTTTCAGCCCGTGCGGGTGGAGCGTCTGGCAGAGCATCGCATGCACAGCGAATGGTTCGAGGTGAGCGAGGCCACGGTACAAGCCGTGCGTGAGACGCAAGCCGAAGGAGGCCGTGTGGTGGCCGTGGGCACGACCAGCGTGCGTTCCTTGGAGTCTGCGGCGCTGTCAGGCACCTTGCAGCCCTCTTCGGGCGAGACGTCGTTGTTCATCACCCCTGGGTTTCAATTTCGGGTGGTGGACAGCCTGATCACCAATTTTCACCTGCCCAAGAGCACCTTGATGGTCTTGGTGAGTACCTTCGCGGGGCATCGACGGGTGCGGGATTTGTACGCCCATGCCATCGCCGCGCGTTATCGTTTCTTCAGCTATGGCGACGCCATGCTGCTCCACCGCAGAGAGTCTGATCGTGTTGAAGTTTGAACTGCTCAAGACCGAGGGCCAAGCCCGCCGCGGCCGCCTGACCCTGAACCATGGCACGGTGCACACGCCGGTGTTCATGCCCGTGGGCACCTATGGCACGGTCAAAGGCGTGACACCGCGCTCCTTGGAGGAGATGGGGGCCCAAATCATTTTGGGCAACACCTTCCATTTGTGGATGCGACCCGGGCTTGATGTCATGAAAGCTCTGGGCGGCCTGCATGGATTTGAACGCTGGGACCGACCCATCCTCACCGACTCGGGTGGGTTTCAGGTGTGGTCTTTGGGCGAGATGCGCAAGATCTCCGAGGAGGGAGTGAAGTTTGCCTCGCCCGTCAACGGAGACAAGTTATGGCTCACCCCCGAAGTGAGCATGCAGATCCAGACTGTGCTCAACTCTGACATCGTCATGCAGTTTGATGAATGCACGCCTTACGAATCCCACGGGCATCTCACCACCTTGGACGAAGCGCAGGCATCTATGGCGTTGAGCTTGCGGTGGGCTCGACGCAGCCAGGCCGAGTTTGAGCGACTGAGCAACCCGAACGCCTTGTTCGGCATTGTGCAAGGGGGCATGTTTGAATCGTTGCGCGAGGAATCGGTGGCGGCGTTGACGACGATGAATTTGCCTGGCTACGCCGTGGGCGGTGTGAGCGTGGGCGAGCCCAAGGAAGACATGTTGCGCATCATGGCCCACACACCGCACCGATTGCCGGCTGACAAGCCACGTTACTTGATGGGGGTGGGCACGCCCGAAGACTTGGTGGAAGGCGTGGCTTGCGGTGTGGACATGTTTGATTGCGTCATGCCCACGCGCAACGCCCGCAACGGCCATTTGTTCACCCGCTTTGGTGACCTGAAGATTCGCAATGCCCGCCACAAGGCCGACGAGCGGCCCGTAGACCCGACGTGCCGTTGCTACACCTGCCAAGGGCACACGCGCTCCGACGGCTTTGTGAGCGGCGGCTTCAGCCGCGCCTACCTGCACCACTTGGACCGGTGCGGAGAAATGTTGGGGCCGATGCTGGCCAGCATCCACAACCTGCACTACTACGTGAACCTGATGCGTGAAGTTCGCGAGGCCCTGGACGCCGGAACTTTCGAGACCTACCGCGCTCGCTTCAAAGAAGATCGCACAAGGGGGGTATGAACTTTTGACCGCACTGCACCCGGCCTGTCCAGGCGGCTCTTGTAAAAGGCTCTTTTAGACGGCTTTTTGGTCCAGCAACCAGCCACCGCCCTCGTACTGTTGCAGTTGCGCATGCAGCCATGGCAGCAAGGTAGAGAGTGTGGCGTGCAGGGTGAAAGGCGGATTGATGACAAACATGCCGCTGCCCATCAATCCAAAGCCGTCTTTGTCGGGGGCTTGCACGGTCAAGCGCGCATGCAGCCAACCTTTTGGGGCCAAAGCCTGCAGCCGTTTGGGCAACTGTGCGGCCTCGATACGGCTCACCTGCGGATACCACACCAAGTAGGTGCCATCGGCAAATCGCTCCAGCGCGTCGCGCAGCGTGGCCACCACGCGCGCGTAATCTCGCTCGAGTTCATAAGGAGGATCTATCAACACCACCGCGCGTCGGGTCGGCGGCGGCAGTTTGGACTTCAGGCCCTCAAACCCGTCCGCCAAGGCGCAAGTCACCGCGCGCTCGCCTTGCGCCCAAGATGACAAGATCTTGAAGTCGGTGGGGTGCATCTCAAAGAGGTGCAGATCATCTTGTGGGCGCTTGAGGGCTCGCGCCAAGGCGGGGGAGCCGGGGTATTGTTTGCAGTGCGCGGTGGACCCATGGGAGTTTGGATCGTGGGGGTCGCGGGATCCTCCATTGAAGTCGCGCACCCAGCCCAAGTAATCCATGACCAGCGCCGGCACCTGGGCTTTGAGTGCGGGTGACCCCTCCCAGAGCGGCCAGAGCCGGCCAATGCCATTCTCAAATTCACCTTTCTTTCGTGCATGGGCACCTTCTAGCGAATAGCCTCCTGCACCGGCGTGGGTGTCCACCACGCGATAGCCCTTGTCTTTGAGAGACATGTGCTGCAGCACGGCGAGGAACACGAGGTGCTTGAGCACGTCGGCGTGATTGCCGGCATGAAAGGCGTGGCGGTAGGCGAGCATGCCCGACTGTAATCTGCCGCAGGACTTTCGTTGAGGGGCGCAAAAGGCGCCAGCGCGCGGACGGTCTCGCTTGGGGTAGGCTTCGGGTTGACGGTGACTCAATCTGTTTGCAACGACACCATGCCCACACTGTTTGACCCGATCCGCCTCGGAGACATCGACCTCGCCAACCGCATCGTCATGGCGCCCTTGACTCGCAACCGCGCCGGCCCAGCTCAGGTGCCTACTGCGTTGATGGCGCGCTATTACGAGCAGCGTGCAGACCCTGCCACGGGTGCGGGCTTGCTCATCACCGAGGGCACCCCCATCAGCCCCCAGGCTCATGGCTACCTCGACACGCCGGGCCTGCACACTGACGAGCAAGTGGCGGGCTGGCAGCGAGTCACACAGGCGGTGCATGCCCGAGGCGGACGCATCGTGGTCCAGTTGTGGCATGTGGGGCGCGTGTCGCATGTGTCGTTGCAACCCGGCGGTGCCGCGCCTGTGGCGCCCAGCACACGGCCTGCGACCACCAAGACCTATATTGCGGGCGGTTTCGCGACTTGCTCGCCCCCGAGAGCCTTGTCCACCGATGAAATCCCGCAGATCGTGAGTCAATTTCGCGACGCGGCCGTTCGGGCTCGGCAAGCGGGATTTGACGGGGTGGAAATTCACGGGGCCAACGGTTATTTGATTGACCAGTTCTTGCGCGACAGCATCAACGATCGCACGGATGCCTACGGGGGGTCCATCCAAGGGCGAGCGAAGTTTTTGGTCGATGTGATGCGAGCGGTGTCACTCGCCATCGGGGGTGGCCGCGCGGGCTTGCGTTTGTCGCCAGTGACCCCGTCCAATGATGCCGCCCCTGACGCTCACCCGCAGGCGCTGTACCGGCACGTGATCGAGCAATTGCGTCCACTGGGGTTGGCTTACGTGCATGTGGTGGAGGGGCAAACGGGTGGGCCCAGGGACGTGGCGGCCTTCGACTACGCCAGCTTGCGACGTGACTTCCCCGGGGCGTGGATGGTCAACAACGGCTATGACCGCACCATGGCGATGCAGGCTGTGGCCTCGGGTGCGGCCGACTTGGTCGCATTCGGCAAAGGTTTCATTGCCAACCCCGATCTCGGGCGGCGCCTGCGCGAAGACGCGCCGTGGAACTCGCCCGACGTCAAGACCTTCTATGGCGGCGGTGAGGCCGGTTACACCGACTACCCGACGCTGTAAAAGGCCGATTCGGCCGTCACACGCCGGATCAGCGCTCCAAGGCCGTTTCGATCGCCTTGACCAGGCTGCCGCTGCTGGGGCTGGTCAAGCTAGAGTAGCTGTCAATGACTTTGCCTTGGCGGTCAATCAAGTACTTGTGGAAATTCCACTTGGGGGTCTTGCCTCCCGTGGCTTGGGCCAGGGCGGCGTAGAGGGGGTGGGCGGTCTTGCCCACGACTGACGTCTTGGCAAACATGGGGAACTTGACCCCGTAGGTGTTGGTGCAGAACTCCGCGATCTGGGCGTTGGAGCCGGGCTCCTGGGCACCAAAGTCGTTGGAGGGGAACCCCAGCACCACCAAGCCTTTGGACGCATATTTGGCGTGCAAGGCCTCGAGGCCCTCATATTGCGAAGTGAACCCGCAATAGCTGGCCGTATTGACCATCAGCACCACCTTGCCGGCGTATTGGCACAACGACTGGGGCTTCTCATCTTGCAGCCTGGGCAGGGTGAATTGCAGCAAGGCGGGGCAGGCTGAGGTCGCCGCAGCGCCGCTCACCGGGG
>CAZCJB010000012.1:29233-35715 GCA_964498795.1 uncultured Rubrivivax sp.
GGTGAGGGCAGCCGAATCAGGTGGTCGAAGGCGGACAACGCGGCCTTGGCCCCTTCTGCAGCGGCAATCACGATTTGCTTGTAGGGCACCGTGGTGGCATCTCCGGCGGCGAACACGCCGGCCATGCCAGTCGCGCAGCGCTCGTCGATCACGATTTCGCCATGCCGGGTGAGCGCCACCGTGCCCTGGAGCCACTCGGTGTTGGGCACCAACCCGATTTGCACGAAGACGCCGGCCAGGGGGACATGGTGCACCTGGTCGGTCCGGCGGTCGCGGTAGCGCAGGCCCGTGACCTTTTGACCGTCGCCCGAGATTTCGGTGGTCTGTGCACCCGTGTGGACGGTGACATTGGGCAGGCTGAGCAGTTTGCGCACCAGCACGGCGTCTGCCTTGAGGGTGTCAGCAAACTCCAGCACGGTCACGTGTTGGACCACGCCGGCCAAGTCGATGGCCGCTTCGATCCCGGAGTTGCCGCCACCGATCACGGCCACGGGCTTGCCCTTGAAGAGCGGCCCGTCACAGTGCGGGCAGTAGGCCACCCCTTTGTTGCGGTACGCCTGTTCTCCGGCGACGTTCACCTGCCGCCAACGTGCGCCGGTGGCCAGAATGACTGACCGACTTTGGAGGGTGGCGCCGTGGGTCAAGGTGACCCGCAAGGGCCCGCCGGGCTCGGCGGCAGCTTGCAGGGACGCCACGCGTTGACCGTTCATGATGTCCACGTCATAAGACCGGGCGTGGGCTTCCAGGGCGGCTGCGAACTGGGGACCCTCGGTGTGGGGCACCGAGATGTAGTTCTCAATGCCCATCGTGTCCAAAGTCTGGCCGCCGAAGCGCTCGGCCACGATGCCCGTGCGGATGCCCTTGCGGGCTGCGTACACCGCCGCGGCGGCGCCGGCCGGGCCGCCACCTATGATCAACACGTCAAACGGATCCTTTTGGGCCAGGCGGGCGGCATCTCGCGCGGAGGAGTCCGTGTCCACTTTGGATAGGATTTCGCCCAACTCCATGCGTCCGGAGCCGAAGGGCTGACCGTTGAGAAAGACACTGGGCACCGCCATGATCTGACGCGTGGTGACCTCGTCTTGGAACAGGCCGCCATCGATGGCCACGTGGCGCACGCGCGGGTTGAGCACGGCCATGAGGTTCAGCGCCTGCACCACATCGGGGCAGTTGTGGCAGCTCAGCGACATATAGGTTTCAAAGACCCAGTCGCCCCCTGAGGGGGGCTGCAAGGACCGAATTTGTTCGATCACCGAGGCCTCGACTTTGGGCGGATGGCCTCCGGCTTGCAGCAAGGCCAGCACCAAAGAAGAGAATTCATGACCCATGGGAATGGCCGCAAACCGCACGCCCATGTCCTGGCCGACCCGACTGACGGAAAACGACGGGCGGCGGGGGTCATTTCCATCAAAGCGAACACTCACTTTCGAATTCAGCGAAGCAATTTGTTCGAGCAAGGTTTTCATTTCAGCCGATGCCGGCCGGTCGTCCAGGGTTGCCACCAGCTCAACGGGCGTGATCAAACGTTCGAGGTAGGCCTTGAGTTGGGCTTTCAATGGGGCGTCCAGCATGGCATCAGCTCCTGAAGAGAGGGGGTTTAGATCTTGCCGACGAGGTCGAGCGACGGGGTCAGTGTGGCGGCGCCTTCGGTCCACTTGGCCGGGCACACTTGGCCCGGGTTCTTGGCCACATACTGCGCGGATTGCACCTTGCGCAGCAGCTCCTTGGCGTCGCGGCCGATGCCGTTGTCGTGGATTTCGGCGGTCTTGATCACGCCCTCGGGGTTGATGATGAAGGTGCCGCGCAGGGCCAGACCCTCCTCCTCGATCATCACATCGAAGGCTCGGGTGATGCGACCGGTGGGGTCTCCGATCAGGGGATAACGGACCTTTTTGATGGCGTCCGACGTGTCGTGCCAGGCCTTGTGGGCGAAGTGCGTGTCCGTGGAGATGCCGTACACCTCGACGCCCAAGGACTTGAAGGTGTCGTAATGATCGGCCAGGTCTTCAAGTTCCGTCGGGCAGACAAAGGTGAAATCGGCCGGGTAGAAGACGAACACGCTCCACTTGCCTTGCAGCGATTGTTCGGTCACTTCGATGAACTTGCCGTTTTGATAGGCCGTGGCCTTGAAGGGCTGGACGGACGTGTTGATGATCGCCATGGTGAATTCCTTTTCAAAGGGGTGGAATGGAAGGTTTTGAATAGAGAGATGGATCACTTGGCAGCGCCTGAGACAGCGCCGACAGAAGAATTTTGGGTGCGCCGCAGCATTTAGTGGATTGATTGATGAGATGTTGGGGATCAATGATTTCTATCGAGTCACCCGCCAGCCCGCGCCGCAATGCCTAAAATGCCATGTATCTATGCACTATTTGCATAAATCGAGCGCCATTTCGCCAAACCGGAACGGCCTGATTACAGTCATGAACGCTTGGTTTGCGGCGAGTTTCCGAGGGAGGCGTGCGTCTGGGATGGCGCCACGGTGGGGAACTGGCCCGAAACCAGATTTTCAACTTTTCAGGCTTACTCTTCATGAACACATCTGCTGCAGGACCGGCCCTGAACGCGCCGGCCGAACTTCGTCACACCCGCCTCATGACCTGGGTGGCCCAAATCGCGGCCTTGACGCAGCCGGATCGCATCCATTGGTGCGACGGCTCGTCGCAGGAATATGAGCGTCTGTGTGAGCAGTTGGTGGCCGCCGGCACGATGAAGCGGCTCAACCCTGCGTTGCGCCCCAGCAGCTTCTTGGCCTGCAGTGACCCCAGCGATGTGGCCCGTGTGGAAGACCGCACCTTCATCTGCGCTGACCGTCAAGAAGACGCGGGCCCCACCAACCACTGGGTGGCGCCTGCAGAAATGCGTGAGCGGCTGCAAACTGGCTCGAATGCATTGTTTCGTGGCTGCATGCGCGGCCGCACGATGTATGTGGTGCCTTTTTCCATGGGGCCTTTGGGTTCACACATCTCGCACATTGGGGTGGAGCTGACCGACAGCCCTTATGTGGCCGTGAGCATGCGCACCATGACCCGCATGGGCCGGGCCGTGTTTGACGTGTTGGGCACCGATGGCGCCTTCGTGCCCTGCGTGCACACCGTAGGAGCGCCCCTGGCCGCAGGCCAGGCCGACGTGCCTTGGCCGTGCAACCCGACCAAGTACATCGTGCACTACCCTGCCACGCGTGAGATTTGGAGCTACGGCTCAGGCTACGGAGGGAATGCGCTGTTGGGCAAGAAGTGTTTTGCCCTGCGCATTGCCTCCACCATGGGCCGCGACCAGGGTTGGTTGGCCGAGCACATGTTGATCCTGGGGGTCACCTCCCCACAAGGCAAGAAGTACCACGTGGCCGCGGCGTTTCCCAGCGCCTGCGGCAAGACCAATTTCGCCATGTTGGTGCCCCCGAAAGGTTTCGACGGCTGGAAGGTCACGACGATTGGCGACGACATCGCCTGGATCAAGCCCGACGCGCAGGGTCGCCTGCACGCCATCAACCCGGAGGCGGGCTACTTTGGGGTGGCTCCGGGCACCAACACCAAAACCAATCCAAACTGCATGGAGTCTTTGCGGCGCGACACCATCTTCACCAACGTTGCGTTGACCGATGATGGCGATGTGTGGTGGGAGGGCATGACCGACGAGCCACCGGCCCACCTGATTGACTGGCAAGGCCAAGACTGGACGCCTGAAATCGCCAAGAAGACCGGTGCCAAGGCGGCTCACCCCAACGCCCGGTTCACGGTGGCGGCCACCAACAACCCGGTGCTCGACCCTCATTGGGACTCGCCCACAGGCGTGCCCATCGACGCCTTCATTTTCGGAGGTCGACGCTCCACCACGGTGCCTCTGGTGACCGAAGCGCGCGACTGGGTGGAAGGCGTCTACATGGCGGCCACCATGGGCAGTGAGACCACAGCCGCTGCCGCCGGCGCCCAAGGGGTGGTGCGTCGCGACCCCTTCGCGATGCTGCCCTTCATGGGCTACAACATGTCGGACTATTTCCAACACTGGATTTCCTTGGGGCACAAGCTTCAGGCCTCTGGCGCCACCCTGCCCAAGATCTTCTGTGTCAACTGGTTCCGCAAGGGGCCCGATGGCAAGTTTGTCTGGCCGGGATACGGCGAGAACATGCGCGTGCTGGAGTGGATGGTGGGCCGCATCGATGGACAAGCGCAGGCTCAAGAGCATGTGTTTGGCCACAGCCCTCGATTTGAAGACTTGCGCTGGGACGGCTTGCCTTTCAGCCCGCAGCAATACCAGGCCGTGGTGCACATCGACCCGGTCGCCTGGCGCTCCGAGCTGGCCTTGCATGACGAGTTGTTCACCCAGCTCGCGCATCGCTTGCCCGCTGAGTTGCCCGCCACCAAAGCCCGCTTGTCACAACGCCTGATCGCGGCGGCGTCTTGATTTGAGACAAGGGCGGCGGCCGGTTTCAGTTTGACACTGGAAGAGCTCCTGCAGGAGCTACAAGGAGGTCTCACATGAAAATTCTGGTCGCCGTTGACGGCAGTGAATACACCAAGCGCATGCTGGGCTATCTGGCCGCGCATGATGAGTGGCTGGGGACCACCCAGGCCTTTACGGTGCTTCATGTGACACCGGCCATTCAACCCCGAGCGGCCTCGGCTGTCGACCGCTCAACGCTCCAGGCTTATTACGATGACCAGTCGGCCAAGGTCCTCAAGCCGATTCGCGCGTTCTTTGCATTGCGCCCGGACCTGAAAGTGACCTTTGTTTCTCGCGTGGGAGATGCTGCCGAGCAGATCGTGAAGTGTGCCCACCAGAAAGGTCAGGATCTGGTCATGATGGGTTCACATGGTCATGGAGCCTTGGCCAATTTGGTCAGCGGATCGGTCGCGACCAAGGTGCTGGCGATGAGCAAGGTGCCGGTGCTGTTGGTGCGATGAGGGTGGCGGCTTGCGTGGCCCACGCGAGGTGCAGGCATGGGCTTTGTCGGTGAAGTGCCTTGGCGCGAAGAGTGCGCGCGGCGATGACAGTGCGCTGAACTCGCGTTGAACTCAGCCCCGGCCCTTCAGGCCGGAAAAGCAGGTGGTGATGACCCAATCGACCACCTCGTCATCGGTGAAGCGGCCGCCTGACTTCAAGACCGCAGGCACCGGATCGCAGGCGCGCGCGTACAGGGTGTAGAGCACCAGCTCCGCAGGCAGGGCGGGGTCCAGCACGCCATCACGCTGGGCCTCTACGATCCAGGCCCCCAGTTTGTCGCTGAGTTCCATCAGCAATTCCATGTATCGAGCGTTGACCGCGAGCTCTGCGCGCAGCGAGGAGTTCTGCGACGGCAGTGTGGGCATCTGTCCGGCCAATTGGGTGCGCAAAGCCCACCGGGCCACTGCCTTCAGACGTTCCAGCACCGACACACCATCGCGGACAGCCTGCTCATCCACCACCTTCAGGCCTTGCTCCATCACGCGCACCATGGCGGCGGCGGCCAGAGCCTCCTTGGAGGGGAAATGCTTGTACAGACTGGCTTTGGCGATACCGACCTCCGCGGCCACCTGGTCGACGGTCATCAGGTCGAAGCCCTTCTCTGCCAACAGCCGATTCACGGCAGTGACGATCGCGTCTTCGCGCACGCGCAGCATCTGTTCGCGAAAGGAACTACGGGGCATGCGGCATTCTATGCGCCGGTCGTTCGTGCCGCGCGAGGTCGCGTGACATCGGCCAACAGCAAGACGCTGCGCACCAAGTCCTCGACGGCCTCTTCCAAGGTCGAGGCGGGTTCGAGGCTGTCGATCAGGTCACGCAACTCCTCGGCATCCTCCAAGTCCTCGGGGTCAAAGGCCGCATACAGCACGGCCAGAGGCTCGAGCTGTTCAGGGTCGGCGGCATCCAATCTCTCCATCAGGTCGGGGAAGTGCTCTATGGCCATGGCAAAGCCCGCGGCCCAAGGCAGGGTTTTCTGGGCGGGTGTCAAGTGGGGGTCCTCCACGTCGAACACCCAAGGATCGAACCATCGTCGGGCGCCGATGCAGTGATTCAGCTCCGCGTGTCTGCGTCGCACCAAGTGGCGCAAGCGCTCCAGAGACGCCCTGCCCACGCGACCCGAGGCCTCGCGACCGTCCACATCCAGCACCCAAGGCCACCATCGACCCTCGGCGATGGGCTCGCTTTGAAGCAGGACACCACACAAGAATCCGTCGAGTGAGCTGACTTCCAGGGCTTCCAAGGGCGGTGGCACCTGAGCCAACAATTGGTCAAGCTCGCGGATTTCGGAGTCGGTCAACGCATGGGGGGCATTCATGAGCGCATTGTCACTTAGGGATGGCGGGCGCTGGTGGTCGCACCTAAAGTGGCGATCCCAACGACGTTCTCTTCGGAGGACTTGACGGCCCGCGGCTTGTGCCGCGGGTCTTTTTTTTACGTCTCAGGGCCTCTTTGCCATTGGCGCGGTATGTCTTGGCCTGCACCTCGCGTGGGCCACGCTCGTGGGGGACCCGGCTATGCGCCGCGCCACCCCACGACCG
>CAZCJB010000013.1:0-7726 GCA_964498795.1 uncultured Rubrivivax sp.
AGCCGATCGTGGTTCACGCGGGAAAGCCTTGCCAGTCGGGCGGCGAATTTGTCGACGCATGTTCACGCATGGCCCCATCCTCTTGCGCAGCATGCCAGGCCTTCTGCAACGTCTCTGATACGAGCTGAGCATCCTCGATGCAACGCAGGGTCGGTTGGGGCTGCTTCACGTGCCACGCGCGTTGATGAGGCCACAGATGGAACCAACCAATTCGGTTGACAGAAGACAACTCCAAGGCAAGATCACCTGCGCCATGAGGGAGGTCTTTGAGGTGCGCTGCTGCAATTTGTCGATAGGGCAAATTAAACGTCACTGACAGCACAATGCCGATGCGCATCACCACCCTGCGGTTGGTGAGCGTGTACAACGTGGTTTGAGCGGACCACCACGCCAAGAAATACAGCATCAGCAAAGCGGCCACAATCAATGCGAGAGAGACCGCGAGTTGTTCCACAGCGAGTCGGCTGGGCATGGAGTCGTCTATGAGCACCACGCCCTGCCAGACCCACATCAACAGGAAGTAGACCGCAACCTTTTTGAGGTGAAAAGCGTGGTTGGCAAGGGTGCCCACCTGGGGGCGACCTTGCCAAATGACATGCTCTCCGGCTGGCAATTGCTCGGGCAAGCCGGGTGAGGCCTCCCACTCGTGCTGATGCGTCGCTTTCACAGAAGCGGTTCCTGGCGTTGAGGCGTCGCATACAAGGTGCCAGCCCCATAGCAGGCCGAGATCTTTTCTTCCTCGAGAAAGGTCACCTGCTCGGGTGAGCGAGTCGATGGCACGTGGACAAATTGCTCGCTCAAGAGTGCTTGCACATGCACGCCGTCAGGCTTCACCCTAGCAAAGGGCATGGGCAACAGGCGGTGGCTTCCGTCAGGCAGCTGCAGCTCCAGGTAGCGGAACATCATTTCGGCACGGTCCACCCACAAGTCGACCACATGGCCTGCGACCCGTGCGTCAGCACCAAACACGGGCTTGCCTCGCGGGTCTACGTCGTGGTTTGAGACTGAGTGATCAGGGGCTACACGCAGCGGAACGATCTTGACCGCTCCGTGGTGGGTCATGTCCGGCACATCCGCCCGCTGAGACCAAGCACCTGGTCCGACTCCGGACAGCAAGGGGTTGCCCACAGGCTCCACGGGCGCTCCGCTCCAGGGGTGCGCGACTTGGGCATCGTAAGACGCATCGGGTCGGTGGGGGTCGGGGCTGTAGGTGTCTGCACCGCCCACGTGTTTGTAGGCCTTGGGTTCTGGGGTAGGGGGCCAACCTTCGACCCGGGGGCCGTGGGTTTGTCCGGTATCCATGGGGTATCCCTCGCGGTGGTTCTCACGCACGAGGTAATAGATGAGTCCCGCGAAAAAAATCCAAAACAGATACAGGACCAATTGGGCCAAATCGACGTACTGAGTGATTGCACCGGTTTCCAAGGTCGTTCTCCTTGCGCGCTGAAAAAACTGACTCAACCTGGCAATTCGGCCAAGCCGAATTGCGCGGACTTCAAAGGTGGATGGCTGGGCTTTCTCATCATGGGTCCCAGGGCCGCGAGCACCACAAACAACATATACATCTCCAGGTGATACACGGCGCTGTATCCCGTGACACTGGACCGCAAGGCCTCACCCAAGGCGCCGGCCTGAGCCAAGTAGCCCATGCCATCCCGCAATGCGCCACCCAGCGCCATGGACATGCCTGCTGCCGTGGCTTGAACACCACCCCAGGCACCCAGCACCAAGCCGTTGAACTGAGGGTCTGCGAAGGACATGGCTGACACCAGCATGCTCACTGAGAACAGTCCCCCTGAAAATCCGATCAAGGCCACACTGATCTTGAAGAGGGTCTGAGCTTGCAACGGTGCCGAAAAAATCACGCCGACAAAGGCCACCACACCCAACAAGGCACCCAGGCTGGCCAGACGAAAGGCCGAAATCCCTTGGTTCAGCCACCTGGCGGCCATAGCAAACGCAAGAAGTGCTCCCGCCGATGAAAAGGCGGTTAACAAGCTGGTGGATCCCACTCCCAATCCGAGGACTTCTCCGGCGTAAGGTTCGAGCACGATGTCTTGCATGGAGAATGCGCAGGTGCCCAACCCCAATGTCCACAGAAAGCGGCGCATGTGCGGTTGTGTCATGAGTTGAGACCAGGACTGCGCAAATCCCCCCTCAGCACGCTCTCCTCGACGGGACCGGCGGGCTTCTTGCTTCCAAAGCGAGATCAGGTTCAGCACCAACACCAAGGCGGCACATCCCTGTACGACCTGAATGAGCCGGACGGAGGAAAAGTCTGAAAGCAAGGCACCGAACACCAAGCTGCTGAAGATCATACCCAGCAGCAACATGGTGTAGAGGAGGGCCACAACACGAGGCCGCTTGTCCTCAGGCGCCAAATCGTTGGCCAATGCCATTCCGGCGGTTTGAGTCACCTGGATGCCTGCTCCCACCAACAAGAAGGCCAAACACGCGCCCAACTGCCCCAACCACAGGTTGGCATGCTCTGCCTCAGACAATAGCAGGAGGGCAAAAGGCATCACGGCAAGCCCACCGAACAACATCAAGCTGCCCATCCAAAGATAGGGAATGCGGCGCAGACCCAGCGCGGAAGGGTGTGTGTCACTGCGATAGCCGATGAGCGCACGAAAGGGCGCAAAGACCATGGGCAGACCCACGCTGACCGCGACCCACCAAGCCGGAATACCCAGCTCCAGGATCATGACGCGGTTTAATGTCCCCACCAACAGTGCCGTGGTCATCCCGATGACGGCCTGAAACAAAGACAGCCGCAACAAGCGCGGCAAAGGCAAATCGGGCGACGCCGCATCAGCAAACGGCATGAATCTCAAGGCATACGCCTGGAGCCAACGTGGCACAGGCAGCCTCCATGAACGGCGTGAGCTCGGCAGTCTCACTGGGTCCACTCCCAGGCTTGGGAGGTGTAAAAGCCGTGCGCGATCCGCTCACATCTACCGGGCTTCCAGAGCTGAGCGTTCAGTTTGTCGCGCAAAGTTCGCTCCAGCGAATCCCGAGCCACCGGTTCAAGAGCCGGCGATCGGTCGGTTCGAGGAAACAATCGGCCCACGCGATGCATCAGGGCCAGCGCAGGGGTCCGAGGTGCAAACGTGAAGAGCATAGAACTCTTCGTGCGGTGGCTCAAATGGGCCAAAGCGCGGGCGATGTCTTCGCAGCTGTAATGGATGAGAGAGTCCATCGCCACCACGTGGTCGAACTCACCCAGGCTGTCATCGAGCATGTCCCCCGCCTGGAATTGCACCTTCGAGGCCAGGTGGGGTTGTTCTTGCTGGAGCCTGTCCTTGGCCAGTTCCACCAAAGTCGGCGACAGGTCGATTGCCACCACCTCGGCACCGCGGGATGCTGCCTCACACGCCAAGAGGCCCGTGCCACAACCCGCATCCAACAATCGCAATCCGGTCATGTCCAACGGCAGCCACGACAGCAGAGTGGCTTGCATCTGCGAGCGGCCTTGCCGCACGCTGGCGCGGATGCGACCTAAAGGCTCCTTGGACGTCAGGCGAGCCCAGGCTGCCGCGGCGGTACGGTCGAAGTAGTGCGCGATTTCGCCGCGCCGCTGCTGATAGGCGACGTGGTTCATCAGTCGAACCCCAACAGGTCGAAAATGTCGCGATCTTTCATGGGGATGGCAGGCAGAGGATCCGCACCCGCCCATAAACGTGCGGCCAATTGCAAGTATTCCTCTTGCACGCGTGTGACCGCGGGCGTGGCCTCAAGCTCAAATAGCGTCGACTTGTTCAGGCGGCTGCGACGAATTTCGTCGAGCATTGGGAAATGCGCCAAGGTCTTCAGACCCACGCGATCGTTGAACTTGTCAATTTGGTCTGTGGCATCGCTGCGATTGGCGATGACTCCTCCCAAACGCACGTTGTAGTTCTTGGACTTGGCACCAATCGCTTGAACGATCCGATTCATCGCAAAAATCGAATCGAAATCGTTGGCGGTGACAATCAGGGCGCGATCCGCGTGCTGCAAGGGTGCCGCAAAACCGCCACACACCACATCGCCCAAGACATCGAAAATGACCACGTCGGTGTCTTCAAGAAGGTGGTGTTCTTTGAGCAGTTTCACGGTCTGGCCGACCACGTAGCCCCCGCATCCGGTACCCGCAGGCGGTCCACCGGCTTCCACACACATGACGCCGTTGTAGCCCTTGAAGACAAAGTCTTCCAGGCGAAGTTCTTCGGCATGGAAATCAACGGCTTCCAGTGCATCAATGACCGTGGGCATGAGCTTCTTGGTCAAGGTGAAGGTGGAGTCGTGCTTCGGATCGCAGCCAATCTGCAGCACACGTTTGCCGAGCTTGCTGAATGCGACCGAGAGGTTGGAAGAGGTGGTGCTCTTGCCGATGCCGCCCTTGCCGTAGACGGCGAAGACTTTGGCAGTGCCAATTTTGACGGCAGGGTCCATGTGCACTTGCACGCTTCCCTCACCGTCTGGCGGTTTCCTGCCGATGGATGACACCGGAACGCGAGTCACTTCAAGCACTGAATCGTTCATGCGGGCAGGCCCTCCTGTATGCCTTCCAATCGGTCTTCCAATTCAGCTCCTGCGTCTTGCAGGGACTGAAGAGTTTGCGCGTCGGGTTGCCAAAATTGGCGTCGAGATGCCTCAAGCAGGCGATGTGCGAATTTGGCGGATGCCGCGGGGTTGAGTTGCGCCATGCGCTGCCGCATCTCCGGGTCCAGAATGAAGGTTTGCGCCAACTGCTGATACACCCAGGGTTGAACTTGACCTGTGGTGGCCGACCAACCCATGGTATTGGTCAGGTGGGCCTCGATCTGTCGAACACCTTCGTACCCATGCTGCAACATGCTTTCATGCCACTTCGGATTGAGCATGCGCGTGCGAGTTTCAAGAGCAACTTGCTCACTGAGGCTGCGTACCACACCATCGCCTTGAGTTTGGTCGCCGATATACACCGGCGGGGCGACTGCTTGGTCCCCGTGGCTGCGGGCCTTGGCCTGCAACACCGCGCGGCTGATGCCCCCGAGCGTGTCGAAGTAGGTGTCCACGCTGGTCACCCCCAGCTCGACAGAGTCCACATTTTGGTAGGTCAGGCTCACCCCCGAGAGCACGCTTTGCAATAACGCGTTGTGCCTCACGGGTTGCCCATCACGGCTGTAGGCAAAGCCTTTGCGCTGCGTGAAGGCGTTGCCCAGTTCGTCTTCACTTTCCCAACACCCACTGTCCACCAAGTGGTTGACGTTGGATCCGTAGGCCCCTTCTGCATTGCCAAAGACGCGTAAGGCTGCCGTTTCCAGGTCTCCTCCATGTTCTGCCTGGAAGGCGAGCGCGTGCTTGCGAATGAAATTGAAATTGGGATCTTCGTCGGCGCTGGCGGCCAGCAAGGCGGCCTCGGCCAAGAGACGAATTTGCATGGGTAGCAGGTCGCGGAAGATGCCGGACAAGGTGATCACCACGTCGATACGAGGTCGCCCCAACACTGACAGCGGTCGCAATACCGCACCGGCCAGTCGGCCATAGTTGTCGAACCGTGGCTCAGCGCCCATCAATGCCAAGGCCTGAGCGAGAGGCCCTCCCTCGGACTTGAGATTGTCCGTGCCCCACAGCACCATGGCCACGGTCTCAGGCCAGCCTTGTCCGTCCTCGCGGCTGCGCTCCAACAGCCTTTCGGCTTGCCGCTGACCATCGCGGACCGCAAAAGCCGTGGGCATGCGAAACGGATCCAAACCGTGCACGTTTCGACCAGTAGGCAGCACTTGGGGGTTGCGCAGCAGGTCTCCGCCAGGTGCGGGAGGGATATAGCGACCATCGAGTGCGCGCATCAATCCTGAGAGCTCATGCTCTTGCTGCAGGAGCTCATTGCTGCGGACCAATTGCGCCAGAGCTTCAGTTTCCTTCTCGCTCAGCGGTGGGCGCGGTGGACGAGTCGAAACCAAGGTGTCGGCACCTTGGCCGTCCAACAAGGCGTCCACGAGCTCAGGATCATTGAGCTCCATGGCCTGAGCCATGGCCATGAGGGTTGACCTTCTTTCCTCTTTGGACGGAAGCCGGCCCACCACGTGCAATCCCTGCGGGATGAGGGCGTATTCAACCTCCAGCAATTGTTGGCTCAGCGCCACCGTCCAGCGCTCGATGGATGCGTCGTCGGGTCGATCGGCATCGTGAATTTCTGGGCCCTTCATGTCGAGGTGTTGCGCCTGCTCGATCAGCAGTTGAAGCAAATCGTGGCGCTCGTCGCGAGACAACGCATCTGGTTGGCGCCAGCGGTTCAGAGACTGCCGCAGGTCCAACAAGCCCTTGTAGAGGCCCGATTGGGTCACCGTCGGGGTGAGATAGCTCACCAAAGTGGCCGCGGCGCGCCGCTTGGCCAGCGCACCTTCCGAGGGGTTGTTGGATGCATAAAGGTACACATTGGGCAAGGCACCCAAAAGACGCTCGGGCCAGCAGTCACCGGAAAGCCCCGTTTGCTTGCCAGGCATGAACTCCAGGGCGCCGTGGGTCCCAAAGTGCAGCACGGCATCAGCGCGGAAGTCTTCGCGCAGGTAACGGTAGAAGGCACTGAAAGCGTGTGTGGGCGCCAGTCCCTTTTGGAACAACATGCGCATGGGATCACCTTCGTAGCCCATGCCGGGCTGAAGGGCCACTAACACCTGGCCCAGCTGGATGCCAAGTACAAAAATGTCTTGCCCATCGCTCAGGTGAGTCCCTGGGGCCGGCCCCCATTCCGCCTCAATGTCGTTCAGCCAAGGCTCTCGCGCGACGTGGTCGCTGGCATGGATCCGTGCCTGCACATTGGCATGGGTGCCGAGTTGTTTGGCATTGCCTTCGAGCAGCATGCTCCTCAGCGCATCCACGCTTTCGGGGACGTCCACCGCATAGCCTTCTGTCTTGAGCGAATGCAAGGTGTTGAACAAAGACTCGAAGACGGAAAGAAAAGCCGCCGTGCCCACATTCCCGGCCTGCGGAGGGAAGTTGAACAACACGATCGCCAAACGTCGCTGATCTCGCGGCTTGACGCGCAGCTGCACCCAGCGTCCCACCCGCGCCACCAATTGCTCCGTGCGTTCCGTGCACACAAACATGTCGTGCACGTCATGGGCGGACTCAAAGGTGCAGGCCCTTGAACAGCCATGGCAAGTGGTGCCCTTTCCGCTGGTGCGTCCCCCAAACACCATCGGCGAGGTGGCGCCGTCGAGCTCGGGGATGGCCACCATGATGGTGCTTTCCACGGGGAGCAAGCCTCGCGATGATTTCGCCCACTGATCGATCGATTGGAATTCCAAGGGGTGTGCCGTCAAATAAGGCACATCCAGGGTAGTCAGCACCTGCTCGGCGGCTCGTGCGTCGTTGTATGCGGGCCCCCCCACCAAAGAAAATCCCGTCAACGACACCAAAGCCTCAATGCGAGGCTTGCCCTGGTGGAGAAAGAACTGCTCGATCGCGGGACGCGCGTCCAAGCCGCTGGCAAATGCCGGGATAACCCCGTAGCCTGCAGACTCCAAAGCGGTGATCACGGCGTCATAGTGCGCAGTATTGCCCGACAAAAGGTAGGAGCGAAGCACCAGCAGACCCACCATCGGTCGTCGGCCGTTAGCAAGTCCAGGCAGATCTTGAAGTTGATCGCTGAAGCGTTGCTTGAGCTTCGGGTGGTAGATGCCGACTTCGGGATACTCCAAAGGGTCTTTCACCTGCACCTTATCTTTCCAATGCGCTCTGTCTCCTTGCGCGTAGCGTTGAA